>WRBN01000004.1 GCA_009784515.1 Spirochaetaceae bacterium
ATAACCCTGTGGTATCTAACATTTTTTACTCCTTAAATGTAAATAATTGATAACTGAAAGGTGAAAACTGAAAGTGGATAGCTTTTTAATTCTTAATTTTCATCTTTCACCTTTCACCTTTCACCTTTCATCTTTCAGTTACCACTACTCAATTATGGGTTACTGTTTTTTCACTTGAGGAGAAAGTTTAATTTTTTTGATATTTTTTAAGGTTGGTTTGATAGGATAAAATTGCTAGACTAGCTAGCCATCTATAAATACTGTTGAGACTATAAAGGGATAGTTACCCTACTTATCACCTATCTTTACTTTTGTGGCTAAATAGCTTATATTAAAGATGTTTTAACAAACAAAACCAAAGACGCTTAAATAAGTTATTACCTAATTAATAGGCTAAGGTCGCTATAAATAGCTCTTTAAGCCGATTTATTAAAGTAGTTGTAGGAGTAATTATGGACGAAAACTCGTTTGATAACCTAGTTAAAGATATATCAGTTGAAGAACGCAAAGACCTTTCGGAGAAAATCGGCGAAAGCCTTAGTTTAAGCGAGCCGGTTATCCCTAAGGCTTTTTATTGCGATAAAGCTATCGTAAGTAACACCAGCCAAGCCGCCGAAATAAACCGGTTTTTACGGCAAGAATATGCTAAGTTTCGCTTCTTTAAACGTTTAGCCATTGGTTTTCAGGTTACTTTTTTAAAAAAAGATAAACAATTAATGATTATGCAGGCCGTTTTAGATAATTTACGCCGGCATATAGAAGAAGGCGGTTATTTTGTCGATTTTGATAGTAATAACTTTACCGCTAAATTTGCCAAAGAACTTTATCAGCTATCTAACCTTTGTCGGCCGCTTAGGGCCGCCTTTATTAAAATTTGGCGCGATAACGCCACCCTTAATTTAGTGCTAAGCAATTTTTTACAAAGCAGCAAAGAAGAAAGCCTTAACCGTTTTACCGTTTACACCTTTGCCACCAACGAACAGCTATTAGAGGCTTATTCTAAAAGCAACGATATTAACGATGTACGCAAAGTTATTTTACGCGGTATTAAAAATTATACCGATAGTATACCCGAATCGCATTTTAAAACTATCCGTAAAAATATTCTGCCTTTTTATTATGTTCAAAGGTTAATTACCTTTAATTACAACGATATTTTTGCTTTATTCGGCACAAAAGTTAGCGGCATAAACGAAAACGAACACCCGCATTTTAACCCCGCCCCTATCAGTATGGCTTTTAATAATGTCATCAAATTTAACTACTATTTAGTTATGGCTACCAACTTACAATTTACTAAAGAGATAGCCTCTACCCTTTTTAGGGCTTATTTCGTAAGCGAAGGTTATCCCGAAGACGAACTGCACACTTTAATAGAAGAAAAAATAAAGCAATTGGATACGCTTAGTAAAGGTATCGCTAAATTTAACGGCCGGGTTTACCTTAACGATATAATTGCTTACTACCAAAGTAATCCTCTTTATAAAACCGTGATTGAACCCGTACGGCTCGATTTAAAACAGTTTTATAATAATTCGCTAAAGTTAATGGTGTTTGATAATTTTAACGATATAATACAGGAACTAAGGCTAGCTTTTATCGACCAAGAGGTGGTAACCATCTTTAAAAACAAACCGTTGACGACCCTTAATTACTATGTATCTTTAAATGACGAAAATTGGCCTAAAGATAAATACCCTCAATTTAAACATGGCAAAAGTTTAATGCTTATGTACAATTTTTTAAAAGATTGGTACAAAAGTAACTTATTAATTGTAACCAACTTAATTAGCGCCACAGTTTTAGCTAAAGCCCCAGCTTTACAAGGTAAAATAAACGAATTTAAAATTAAATTTAGTGCGGTAGAGGATAAAATTAAACGGTTTGATAACAGCTTAGCCCCCGAAACCGAAGCCGGCCAAAGCTTAACTACCTTTAAAAGAGATATAAACGAAGGAACGGCCTCGCCCAAATTATTTAGAGCCTTTATTAACCAGCGCGATACCGAAGCCTACGAACTATTTCTAGAGGCCTTAGCTATTTTTGATGAATTTAGTAGGTTTACCGTTGCTAAGGTAACTAAATCGCCCACAGAATCGGTGCGTATGGCCTTAACCGGCTTTTATGCCGGCTTGTCGCGCGAGTTTCCGTTAGGCGAGGTTATTAACAACAACTTAACTACCATAAATAATTTTACGCAAATGTGTAAAGAGCTTATTGCCTACGAAAGTATCGATGAAAAAGCTTCTTAGTTTATTTTTATTAATCTTATCGTCTTTTGCTTATGGCCTTACAGCAGATGAGTGGCAAAGTTTAAGGGCGCACGAAAACCGTGCCGAAGGCTCTCCCGGCGAAGTTTACACGCTGGCCGTCATTAGGGCGGTGGCTAACCGCCTTAACCTGCATGTAAATGAACGCCGTTTTACCGAGCTGGATAACTTTTTTTCTTACTCGGCTAACCTCGAAATTTATATTACCGGTCTATCGGCCGACGAAGTTATTTATGCCGTACCGCTCAACAATCCTACGGCCTCGCTGGCGCCGGCGCTTATTTTATTGCAAGAGATGGCCGGCGGCGAAACACCTGTGGTAGGGGCACGCTTTTTATTTTTAGGGGCTGAAAAAGGCGATCAAGCAGCTTACCCCATAGGCAGCCGGCAATTTTTACAAAGTTATGCCCCCTTTGGTACAAGTGCCGTCATCTATCTCGATTTATTAAGCCCCAGCTTGCCTATTAATTTAGCCGCTCAAGGCAACTATATTACCCCTTTATGGGCTTTATATTTAGCCCGCCAAGCCTTAAGTAATGCCGGCCTAAATTTTACCTTACCCAATAACCGGTTAGCTGCTATCCGCAGCAATTTTTTTACCGATAACCATATAATTGATAACTACCATAATTTAAATTATAGTGCGGTACTCTTAAGCACCGCCCTTAATGCAAATATAACCGAAGCAGCCCATGAAGAAGAATGGGCCGCCAATTTAGCTTTAGCTTTATACCGGCAGCATTTAAGCCTAAACGAAGTAAACACCCGGCGCGATATTAACTACCTATTAGCCGCTAACTTTTTTATTAGTGAAACCGTTTATATCTTTATTTATTTAGCCATTATTTTTATTATGCTTACTTTATTAAAACCTAGCCATTTTAAGGTAGGTTCGTACCTCAAAGCTACCATTAAGTATGGCGGCGAGTTTTTATTACTGTTTTTGCTTTTATTTATCTTTTTATTTTTGGCCACTTTTTTCATTAAAAATTTATTATTACTTAAACAAAGCGACGAGTTTTGGCGGCATCAGCCTTTATTGTTTATGGTGGTTAAGCTTGGGTTTGCCGTTTTCTTTACCAACACCAGCTTTAGGGTGGTACGTTTTTTAGGCTTAGCCAACTCGCCACGTCTTTATAATTCGGCGGCTTCGTTATTGGTTATCATTAATTTAATTATCTTTACCTTATGGAACATTACTTTCGGCCTTGTTTGGTTATGGATGGTGGTAACTTTGGCCATTTTTAACCGTGTAAAACACTCTAATTTAGCCGAACTGCTAATAGTTGTTTCTTATTTACCTTTAACTTATGTTTTTATCGTTTTTTTTATTACCCCGTTTTTTAATATCGCCGAGCCGCTGTTGTTTTCGCCTATTTGGGGTAATTTATTTATATCTTTAGTTATTTTTCCTAATTTACTTATGGCTTTAAGTATTTATCATAAGCAGCGCAGTTTGCAGAAGCGGCAGGCTTACCAAAACTTTTTTTCTTTTGTTTTTTTACCATTAGTAGTTATAGTAACTTTTTTGTTAATTTATAATTATGTTCCTTACTCCCGCGGCGAGCCGCAGCCTATCTTAGTTATTTTAGAAGAAGAGGTAAATATTAACCGCGCTACCCTGCGTTTATTAAGCCCCGAACCGCTGGGCAACATCGATATAACCATAGAAGACACCCACCTTCCACTGGTAAATTTAGGCCGCAGCGCCTTAATTAACTTAACTCCCAGCACCAACTTTAGCTTACAGGCCAGTAGCGCCCCTATACTTGGCCGTAACCAAACGCAAATTAATTTATATAGCAACCGTACACCCACACGTATCGAGCTGGAGTTAATTGCCGACCGGGCTTTAGGCTCTATCGATGCCAACTACCCCATTGCTATCGGCAGCTTAGCCGAAACCCCCAATATGGCCACCATCTTTATTGGTAAAAACCCGCCTATGCCTTTGCAGCTAAATTTAATCCACGAGCGCGGCCTTAACTTTACTTTACAAATTACCGCCTTTTTTGCCGATACTTTTGTAGAGGCCCCGCCGCGTTTTAATTTAACTAAAGAGCATCAAGTTAGCCAAACTTTGCCGGTTGTTATCAGCCATTAGCGGGCTAAAAAGACAGTTGCCCTTTAACCTTTATTTACTTATCTTTAAAAGATAAAGGAGAACCTAATGAACGAGCACCTAAAAAAAGCTAAAGAAGAAATTACCGTAGCCTATAAAGAAGGGTTAGACCAATTAAAAGCTTGTGTTAGCAAAAATAAAGCCGATATAGAGCAAAAAACAGACGAAATTTTACAAAAACTTGATGCGTTTAACCAAAAACAACTGGCCGAGCTTAAAGATGTAAGCGGCGAAGAGCTAACCAAACTTAAACATTTTAGCGCCGAAAAAACCGGACAGCTTAAAAAAGCCGGCCACGATTTATTACAAAAATTGGCGGATAAAACGCAATAGTTTTATATTAAAAAACAACTCCACCGGTAAGGGGAGTTTATTTGTTCTTTTTCAGTTTATTTGCTCTTAGTGGTAAAACGTTTAGCAAATAGTTCGCTATGGTCGCCCATGTATTTTAACTCGTCTAAATATTGCTCAAGAAGCTGGCTTTCGCCAGCTTCTAACTTCAGACTACCTGCTAAATTACAACTTTTAAGGCTAAGCAAAGCTTTTCCCAGCAATTTTTTAGCCATTAAAAAGCCGTTATCCTGTTTATTAATTAATTTACAATAGTTATATAACATTGTGCGCGACATTAAAAAGCTGGCAGGGTTTAAAAATTTATCACTATTGGTAAGTAAATCGCTTAAAATTTTGTTGGTTAAATAACTTTCGTTTAAAGTGTTGTTAAGCAGTAACAAATGAGGTAAGTTAGCTTCTAATTGCTGTAAATTATGGCAGCTTAAAAAATCGGTTATAGCTAACTGGCTGTTAAGGTTACTCAATGGGCCGGCAGCGGCCGGCAAACCGGTTAAGGCCTTAATTAAAAGCCCTTCGCCTAGCCCGCCGCTTAAAGGGGCTTCGCAGCCCATTACATAACCGCCAAAGCTGGTATAACTAATTAACAAAATAACTAAGGCATTAAAAATGCTGTTATCTTTGTAATTATTGGGCAATAGGTAGTTGGTACCGGCCAGCATATCGGCTAATTTACTATAATTTAACAAAACATTGTAACGGTAAATGTTCTCGGCATAACCAACTACCACACAGGCATAAAAAAGTTTGCTTAAACTATGTTCGTTTTGAGACTCGGCAATAAGTTTATTTAAAGCATAGCTGTTTATAGAAACAAAACTTATCCCCGCTTGGTTGCATAAAAAAAGCTGCTCGGTAAATAAATAATACAACTCTTCGTGCCAGCTGCTTTGGGTAATATCGTGATTATCTGTAAAAGTTAATCTAAATTTTAGCTTATAAGTGGCTTTAAAGTTATTTAAATAATCTAAAAAGTAAACCAGCCCATCGCTGTTTATTATAATATCTTTAAATATAAAATTAAAGATAACGCCGTCATCATAATTTTGTAAGTGGGCTAAAACCTTAAGCATTTCGTCTTTGACAAAAATTAAATAATTTTTGTTGCCGTCTTCAAAATTATCCAAAGTTATGTTATACTCAAAGTGTATTTTGCCATAACCTAAAGTTAATCCATTTAAATTAATGGGTTTGAGTGCTTTACCAAAGGTAAAATCGTTAATATTATTATACATGGCTAAATTATAAGATAAAATAAAAATGATGTCTACAAATGTGTTAATTTTTACAGGGGGCGAGCGGGTTTTACCGCAGCATTACCGGCCGTTATTAACTATAAATAGTTTGTTAATAGCAGCCGATAGCGGTTACCTTTACTACGAAGACGGTTTAACCTTTGATTACGCCATTGGCGATTTTGACAGTGCGCCGGCCGCTAAAGCTAAACAAATAATTAGCTACCCGCCTAATAAAGATTATACCGATACCGAACTGGCGGTGCAGCTGGCCGTTAGTAAAGGTTTTAGCCAAATATATTTAATTGGCGGTAGCGGCGGCAGGCTAGACCATTTAATGGCTAACTACCGGCTGCTTTACAGCTACCCTATTACCCAGTGGCTAACGGCGCACGAGCATATAAATGTGGTAAGCGATGAACTTACTTGGCAAAGCCAAGAGGTTGTCTCTTTGATAGGGAATGAGGAGAGCCAAATTGCCGAATGTACAGGTTTAAAGTGGCCTCTTAACGGGCTTAATTTTGCTAAACAAAGCAGTATTAGCAACCAAACTACCGGGCGTTTTAGCCTAAAAATGGCTAAAGGTAAATTAATTGTAATACGCCCTTACAATATACCGTTAATTTTATAACTAAAAAAGTCGAAAAGTAAAGTAATTTGTATTAAAAAGCTAGCCGGAGTAACAAGTATGGCCAAAAGAATATCTACCAAAATGTCTTTCTTACTAACTACAGGGATTGGCTCTATTGCCATCATCACCTGTATTGTCCTTATTATGACAGGCCGTTTAATTAGCCTTTCGCAAGAAAATATGCAAAAAAGTTTGGCTTCTACGGCAGCGACAACCCATGCTATTTTACAAAATTTTACCACCACTTACACCAACGTTATGTTACAGCTAAGCCGCAGCGCCGAGCTGCGCGGCTTTATGGAAAATCCCGGCAGCCCCGCCGCCGCCGCTAACTTAACGGCTTTATTAAGCGCCACCAAAGGTATTTATACCGATATAGATATTATCCACTATGTAAACTCTAGCGGTACGGTAGTTCTTTCCTCCAGCGGTATGGGGCTTAATAATAATGTTTCTTCTGCCGCTTGGTTTCAAAGCGCTATGGGTTTTAATATGTATATGAGCGATGTACCGTTTACTTCGGCCTTTACAGGCCGAGTTGTTACGGCGTTTGCCATTCCGGTACGCACCGGGCAGGGTCAAGGCGCTACCGGCAGCGGAGTACTCTATATAGAAGTAAATTGGCATAACTTTTTACGGCAAAACTTTGAAAATATCAGTATTGGCCAAACTGGCTACATAATGGTAGAAAATGCCCGTACCAATATTGTAGTTGTCAACCGCGATTTTGATTTAATCGGCAACCCTAACCATAGCTTTTTACTGCCTTATTTAACCGAAATGACCGGCAGCGGCGTGGTTACCAATGCCTTTGATGGCAATGGTATTTTATTTAGTTACTATACCGCCAACATCAACCCCATGACTAGCTCGGCTAACTTTGGTATTAACCTACCTTTATGGCGCACCATTGTAATACAAGACCGCAACGAAATTTTAGAGCCCGCTATGGCTGGTATTTTTGATGTGATAAGGGTTGGTATTGTTATGGTTTTAGTCCTGCTGGCCTTACTCTTTGTGGGTTATTTTTTAAACATAGACAGAGTACTGGGCGGCGAACCAACTTTTATTTTAGGAGCTATCGATGAAATAATCGATAAGAATTTAGTTATTACCTCCGAACAAGAAGAATCTTTTCCTAAAAACCCTAAAGGTATTTTACGCTCTTTAATAAAGATGAACAACGATTTAGCCGGCACAATTAAACACCTTAAGGAAGTGTCGGACCACTTAACCTCCGGCAGTAACGTGATGGAAGATGGTTTTAATAGTATGCTTGATAGTAAAAACAACATTAATGACAGCATTAATGAAGAAAAACGCATTATGGTAGATGCCCAAAAGGGAATTGAAACCGTAGAAATCAGTATTACCGAGCTAAACGGTTTAAGCGATAAACTTACCGAGCAAATAGAAAGCCAAGTAACCAGCCTTACCCAAAGTTCGGCCGCCGTTAAAGAAATGATTGCCAACATTGGCTCGATAACCGGTAATATTAAAAAACTTAACGATGGCTTTAACCATCTAAAAGAGGCCAGCAGCTTAGGCCGTGACCTGCTACTAGCAATGAGTGAGCAAATTCACGAAGTATCTACCCAATCGGAATCGTTGCAAGAAGCCAACGAGGCTATCCAAAGTATTGCCAGCCAAACCAACTTGCTGGCCATGAACGCCGCTATCGAAGCTGCCCATGCCGGCGAGGCTGGTAAAGGTTTTGCCGTAGTTGCCGAAGAAATTCGCCGCTTAGCCGAAGAAAGTGCCGAGCGTGCCATCGATACCGGCACAAATTTATTACGCATTAAAGAAAGTGTAGATAGGGTAACCAACGGTAATGAAGAAGCCCAAAACTCTTTTAGTATTGTTTTAGGCCGCATTAACAACCTTAACGATATACAGCTGCAAATTGGAGCGGCGATGACCGAACAAAACGAAGGCAGTAAAGAAGTGTTGGTAGCCATAGAAGAAATGAATAAATTATCTATCGATGTAAAAGAAACTTCGGGCGATATTAGCGGCAATCAAGATATAATTAAAGACAGTATGGCTTCTTTAAAAGAAACTGCCGTAGCTATTAATGCCGCTATTAATACGGTAGCCGACGAAACGGTTACCTTAAGCAGCCTCTTTAGCGAAAACCACGCCCAAGTGCAGCAAAACAGAAATTTGATTAAACAAATTAACGAAGAACTTAATGGATTTAAGGTTTAACCCTTATAAGTTAGCGATTGCGCGGCCTTAAAAAGCGGCGGCAATTTAAAAAGGTAATGGTAAGTAAGGTAAAAAATGAGCGATTATTTTGATAGTGATGAGCTTTTAAAAGATTTTTATCTTGAAGCAGAGCAACAAGTTGAAATTTTAGAACATAATATTTTAGCTATTGAAAATGATAAAAGCGACAGCGATGCTATCGACGAAATATTTAGGGCTGCCCATACGCTAAAGGGCGGAGCAGCTACGGTACAAATGACCGAACTGGCCGAGTTTACCCATATAGTAGAAGATTTACTCGATGCCATAAGGGCCAACAAAGTTACCATTATTACCGCTACTATCGATGCGTTGCTCGAGGCCCTCGATGTTATTAAGGCAATGCTGGAAGAGCGTAAAAACGGCAGCATTTATAACCAAGATGTTAGCGACCTTAAAACTATCTTAAAAGGCCTTACCGCCGGCAGCACCGTGCCTTCCGCGCCGCCGGCAGCAGCCCCCGTTGCTCCTGCTCAAACCGCCGCCGCCGTTCCGCAACCCGCCGATGAAAGTCAAATTGACGGCAGTTTAGTGGCCAACAACGGCCCTTCGGCCGAGCTTACCCAAGATGATATAGAAGAAATGCAGGCGGCCCTTCCCTCCGGCGCTACTTTATATCGTGTGCGTGTAGAATTTGACGAAGCTAACCCCATGAACTCGGTAGGCGGTATCCAAGTATTTGCCAGTCTTAAAACGATAAGCCAAGTGCTGCGGACCTTCCCCGATTTTGATAAACTTTACGAAGATAACTTTTTTCCTTTTGTCGATTATTATATCGCCAGCAGCAACCCGCTTAACGAGATTGAGGCTAAAGGCTCTATCTCCGATGCTACCCTATCAATAGCGGTAAGTAATGTCAGCCAACTTCAAATAGTAGGCTCGGCTGTTCCCGCTCAACCCGCTGTAGCTGCTCCGCCGGCCATCAGTGAACCACCGGCAGCAACACCGCCGCCGCAACCGATAGCTGCCGCTCCGGCCGTAACGAACGAAGTAAACGACTCTGGTATAGCCAACCTGCCGCTTAACGAAGAAGAGCAGTTGGCCCGGCGGGCTCCGGCCGCCGGCTCTACTAAAGTAGAAACCACGCAAATGCTTAATGTGGATTCTAAACGTATCGATGTGCTTTTAAATTTGGTCTCCGAAATTGTTATTACCAAAGGAGCGTTTAACCAAGTTTTAGGGCAATTAAACAATAATGTAGCCAGCTTTCAATATGTAAAAAGCACCTATAATATGGCTTTAAAGAAATTTATCGATAATTTGCCCGATTTAATTACCAATATGAACAGCGGCGAATTTACCATTAAAGATGTGCGTAAATCGGTAACCAACTCTTTTCAGGATATTTTCTTTGCCCTGTTAGGGTTTGAAGCCGAATTGCGCGGCGTAGAGGGTAAAATTAAAGGAGTGGCCACCGATTTAGGCCGCACCACCAACGAACTGCACGAAAGTGTGCTTAAAGTGCGCATGGTGCCGGTAGATAAAACCTTTAAACGTTTTCCTAAATTGGTGCGCGACCTTTCGCGTAGCCTCAATAAAGAGGTGCACCTCGAAATTATTGGCGGTGAAACCGAAATGGACAAAACCGTAGCCGAAAAATTAACCGACCCTTTAATGCACTGCGTACGCAACAGTATGGACCACGGTATCGAGCTGCCCGATGTGCGCGAGCGGCGCGGCAAAAGCCGCGAAGGCAATTTAATTTTAAAGGCCAGTAATCAGGGTAATACCGTTATCATCGAAATTACCGATGATGGTAATGGCATCGATGTTAATGCCATTAAAGCCAAAGCCATTGAGCGCGGCATTATTAAAGAAGATAAAGTTTTAAGTAACCAAGAGGCCTTTAACTTAATGATGGAGCCCGGTTTTAGCACCGCCAAACAAATTACCAATGTTTCGGGGCGCGGTGTGGGGCTTGATGTAGTAAAGCGCTCGATAGAGGGCTTAAACGGCGAGATTAGTATTTGGAGCGAGCTGGGGCACGGCACCACTTTTACTATTAAACTGCCTTTAACTTTAGCTATTATTCAGGGCTTAATGGTGCGGGTAGCCAAAAACATTTTTGCTATCCCTATTGTCAACGTGCTGGAGAGTTTTAGGATTAAACCCAGCGAGATTAACCAGCTGGATAACTTTGAGGTATTTAATGTGCGCGAAGATGTGGTATCTATCTTGCGTTTAAGTAAAATTTTTGGTATTACGGCCGACCCCGACCAAGAACATAATTTTATTGTAGTAGTAGGCACAGAAGATAAAAAAGTTGGCTTAATGGTAGATTCGCTTATTGGCGAAGAAGATGTGGTTATTAAACCCTTAAAAGACCAGTATGCCGCCAGTAAAGGCATAGCCGGCGCTACCATCTTAGGTGATGGTACGGTAAGCCTAATCATCGATGTGGCCGAGCTGTTGACTTTAGGCTATCAAAAAGAGCTAGAAATGCGTACTGATAACCGCCAAAGTTTAGCTTTAAATGAGGTATAATATGAGCGGTATAATGGCAAATAACAAAGAAAACTTAATAAACCTTGATTATAAAATGGTAACTTTTTCGCTGGGCGACAGAGATTACGGCATTAATATTTTAAGTATTAAAGAAATTCAAAAAGGAAACCGCTTTACTTATATCCCTAATGCCCCCGATTATGTACGCGGCGTTTACAACTTGCGCGGCGAAATTATTAGCGTGGTAGATTTACGCACTTTTTTTGGTATTGCCGTTAAAAGTAAGGCCGAAAAACCGGCCGAAGAATTAATTTGCCGGAATTGCCCCGTCGAAGAAAAACAATGCGAAACCTGCCCGGTAGCTTTTGCCCAAAGCGAATTAGAAAAAGAAAAGGCCCTCAATGAATTAGCCAAAAATGAAAAAATTAATAACGCCGGCTGGCGGCGCAAAGAAAATGCGGGCAATGCCCAGCTGGAAAATATTTTAATCGCGCGTATCGGCGAAACTACTTTAGGTATTATTGTGGATAGTATTAGTAAAGTAATCAATGTCGATTCGGGCACTATTCAACAGGCTCACCCGCTTTTTGCCGATGTTAATATTCAATATATTTATGGGATTGTCGAAAAAGAAGAAAAACTTTACATTATTTTAGATATTGATAAAATCTTTGGTAAATACGATAGCGAAAAAACCGCCGAAGGCACACCGGCCGCCGCCGTAGCCCCGCAAACCACAGCCGCTGTCCAGCGTCAGCAGGTAATTAGCGCACCGCCGGTTTACGAGGAGATAGTGCCCTATCAGCCGCCGGCCGCCGCCGAAGTTATAGAAGAAGAAGTACCTACCCCGCTCTCTAAAGATGAGCTGGCCGAACTGTTAGAGCCATTGCCTAACCAAGATTTACCCGATGAGGCCGATAAAAGCCGCCTTTTAGCTTTAAACACAGAAGGCATAGACCCGATGGCGGCGGCGGCGCAGCTTAATACTGAGCAATTAAAAGAGCAGCTTCATAATCTAAGCGGAATTTATATTAATGATGTTAATGAAAACTGGTTTACCGAACGTGTGGCCGAGTACAACCATCAGCTGGGAGCGGCAGCTTTAAATATGAGCAGCAGCGAAGAGGCTGCCGATTTTTTAAATACTTTTTATTCGCGCTGTAGCGAAAGTTTATGGGACGACCTTTTGCTTAACGAATTAATTAGCCTGCTGCCCGATGAAGCGGCCGATGTTTTTGATATATCTTCCGTCAACCCTAACAATAAAGGTAATATCTTTTATATTTGGAATATCGGCTGTGCCGGTGGTTACGAAAGTTATTCGGTGGCGGTAGCGGCTTTGCAAAAAAACGATAAAATAAAAGTGGTAGCCCAAGATAAAGATTTACTCAAAGTGGCCTCGGCTACCAGCTTAACGGTACCAGAACCCACCGATATATCACCTCTTTACCGGCCTTATTTAAGCGAAGCCGGCGGCAGCTGGCAATTTAGTAACGAACTCAAAAATATGATTATTTTTGAGTACCACGATATTAACCATGCTCACAAACCACCCGGTCTTAACTTAGTAGTGGTGCGTGATGTGCTCTCGTTCTTAGAGGCTGAGCAGCAACAAAAATTATTGGACGAAATAACCCGGCTGGCAGCTAAAGGTGTTATTTTAATTGTTGGCGATAACGAAGTTATAAATAGCGATAGCTGGCAGCGGTTAGACAGCAGCCTATCGGCTTACCAAAAAATATAACCTAACACAATTTAACAGGAGAAATTATGCGAATTGACTATATCAACCCTTTTGTAGAATCGGCCTTTTCGGTAATGCACGAAATATTAGGTTGCGAAATAAAGCGAGGTGATTTATACTTAAAAGGTAAAACGCAAAGCATTTTAGGGGTAGCTACCATCGTCGGCTTAGCCGGCAGCGTAGAGGGGCGGGTTATTTTAGATATGAAAACGAGTACAGCCTTAGCTATTGCCAGCGCCATGAACTTTGAAGAGCTAACGGTAGTGGACGATTTAGTACAAGCCACCATTACCGAGCTGGCTAATATTATTACCGGCCGAGCTGTATCACGCCTGCACGAAATGGGCTTTAAATTTGATATTACACCGCCTGCTATTATTACAGGCGAAGGTACTAAAATTCATGATGCCGGGATAGAAGCTTTAATTGTACCGCTGGAAATGCCGCTGGGTAAAGTTGAAGTTAATGTGGCCATAAAGGAAAGGGGGTAATTTAAATGAATGAAATACCGGGAATAGCAACAAAAGAGCCGCAAGGGCTTAAATCTGATGGTTCATCTTATCGGGTAATGATAGTTGACGACTCTATGTTTGTAGCCAAACAAATTGGCCAAATTTTAAGCAGTGAAGGTTTTGAGGTAGTGGCCACCGTAGGTGATGGCGAAGCTGCCGTAGAGCAATATAAAATACTGCAATCTAAAATAGATTTAGTAACGATGGACATTACCATGCCTAAAATGGACGGCGTTACCGCCCTAGAAAAAATTATCGAGTTTGACCCTAACGCTAAAATTGTTATGATAAGCGCTTTAGGGCGGCAAGATTTGGTAAAAAAATCGTTAATGTTAGGGGCCAAAAACTATATTGTTAAACCGCTAGACCGTAAAAAGGTATTGGAGCGCGTGGTAAGCGTAGTACGTAACTAAAAAATAAAGCTAATGCCTTAGCATAAAGCACCGATAATTTAAAAACGGGAGAACTATTTTTAACAATGTACAATAAACTGAATGCAGGGGCCTTTAATGCCTATAAAGAAACTAGGGTTAAAACAGCTAGTCAGGCTCGTTTAATTGTAATGCTTTACGATGAAATGCTTAAGCAAATCGATTTAGTAATTGAGTGCTGCGAGCAAGGCGTTAATGTAAAAGATTACGAAGTTATTAACACGGCTATTAACAAAGCTCAGAGCATTATCGGCGAACTTATGTCGAGCCTAGATTTTGAAAAAGGCGGCGATATTGCCCCAAACCTCTTTCATATCTATCAATATTTTAATGTAGAGCTTACCGAAGCTAACTTGGCTAAAAAAGTTGGCAATTTAGTAGATGTACGCCAAATGGTAAACGATTTGCGTGAAGCTTGGAACGCTATAGACAGCAACAAGAGCGACCCTAAACAAGAGGCCATTAATATTGCCGGTTAGCACCGCTACCTTAGTTAAATATCGCCTTAAACTTAATAAGCAATTAATTAATTTTAAGGCTATCAATGAAGAGCTTAACCGGCTTATCATTAACGGCCAGTTAAGCGAGGAACTGCTGGATAACCACAGCGTGTTGTTAGATGATGTACTAAACCTTAAAAAACTTATCGACACTGCCGAAGGGCAATTTAACGGCCCTTTTAGCCCCCATTACCAAAATTTAATTAAAGAAAGCGATAGCCTTTACCGGCTTAATCTTAAATTATGCGAAGAGCTTGCGGCTCTTTTTAAAGGGCGGGCAGCCGAAGTAAAAGCCTTACTTAATAACAGCAAAACGCAAGGCAATAAGGCTTATAAAAAAAATTTAAAACATAACACCCCCTTTATACTAGACATTGAAGGCTAAATTAATTATTATTAATAATAGCCATGAAAAAGCTAATAATAGTTATATCTCTTCTATTTTTATTGCCGCTTAATATTTTAGCGCAAGATAGGCCGCGTATTGGCCTAGCTTTGGGTGGCGGGGCGGCTTTGGGTTTAAGCCATATTGGTGTACTTAAAGTGCTGGAAGCTTACAATATCCCCATCGATATTGTAACCGGTACCAGTATTGGCTCGTTAATTGGGGCTTTGTATGCTTTAGGCTATACCGCCGCCGAAATAGAACACATTGTGGTAAACGAAATAGATTTTACCCGTATTTTAGATGACACTTTGCACCGCCGTTTTCAGGATATGGCCACCAAACTTTACAACTTTAACTCGCCGCTGTCTCTCTCTTTTGGCTATAATCGAGCCGGCCAAAGATTCAGCGGCCTTTCGGAAGCTATCGAGCTGGAGAGTCTCTTCGATTATTACAGTTGGCCCAGCGGCCGTTTTAATAGTTTTACCGAATTTCCACGCGCTTTTGCCGCCATCACCACCAATTTACAAACCGGCGAGGCGGTGCGCTTAACCGACGGCCCGTTAAGCGTGGCTTTGCGTGCCAGTATGGCCTTCCCTACCATCTTTACACCGGTTAGGCACAACGGTATAATTTTAAGCGATGGCGGCCTTACCCGTAACTTACCGGTAGAAGACGCCTTTGCTTTAGGGGCCGATATTGTAATTGCCATCGATTTAAACCCGCGCTTTCCCGATACCGGCAACCCCAGCATTTTTACCAGTTTAGCCGAGTTGCTGTTAAGCCAAGCTAACGAAATAAATTTAGCCCAGCGTGCCTTAGCTAATGTGGTTATTATGCCCGATTTAAGCGATTTTGAGTTATACAGTTTTGGCCGGGCACGCGAACTTATCTTTGAGGGCGAACGCGCCGCTTTGCTGGCCATCGAGCAACTGCTACCGTTGGCGCAGCCGGATAATCAATTTGTCCTTGCGCCGCGCATATACAATGAACCGGTTTTAATAGAAAACATCGAGATAGACGGCACAACGGCTACCGCCTTAGTTTTAAGCTACTTAAATATTAGCGCCCCAGCTTATATAGAGTTAGATACCTTATGGCCGGCTATGCGCCGCCTTAGCTTTAACGGCCACTTTAAACGCGCTCGCTTTAACTATAGCGGTACCACCTTAATTATTACTTTAGAAGAAAATTTACCTTATCGTGTAGGCATAAATTTACGTTACGATTCCGATTTTAGTTTAAGCGCCGGCTTTTCGCTTGGTTGGTTATCTGCCGGCAGCTGGCTAATGAACGGCCAAACCAGCTTGCTTTATCAAAACGGTTTTAAAAATGTGGGCTACTTCGGCCTTGTGTATGGCCAGCTGCATTGGCTGGAGCTTTTTAGCACGTGGTATATAAACGATAGTCTTAGGCCGCTGCCGGTTAGGCCGGCCAACGATATTGTCCCCTTAAGAAGCGAACTTAATGATTACCATATTAATTTAGGGCTAGCCGTTAATATTTCTTCTATCAGCCGTTTAGAGGCCGCCTATCGTTTAGGACATTTTTCTACCGGCCACGTACAAACACCGTTTATCGAAAAAAATTTTTTTGATGTACAAGGTAATCTTTCGGCCCTTATCTTTAGTTTTCATATCGATACCGAAAACAATGCTCACTACCCGCGCTCGGGCTTAAAGTTTAGCGCTCATAGTTACATCGGGTTAGCTCCCTTTAACGAAAGCGGCGAGTTTATCCGGCTAGATTATTTAATGCGTTATAACATTCCTTTTGCAGCCCTTAACCGCCGTTTACCGCTGCACGGCGAGCTTTCGTTTACTTTGGGCAGCAGCGGCGGTATGCTGTTTGGCGATGAGGCAGCCGCTTTGCCTTTAATTTTTGTACTGGGCGGTATGACCGGCCGTAATAACCTGCTAACTATGCCGGGTTTTGAGATAGGCACCGCTTACGGGCTATCGGCTTTAAGTTTTAACGCCGGCTTAATGTATACTATGCTCTCGCGCCTGCATATTATAGCTAAATGGAATGCCGCTTTTATCAGTTTAAACAGCCCCGATTATAATTTGTTTAACGAGCAAAATTTGTACCAAACCGCCGGCCTAAAAATAGCTATAGATTTTACCATAGTTCGCCTTGAGCAAGGGCTTTACTGGAACATTAACCGTAACCGCCCCTATATAACTATCGTTATCGGCAGCTCTTTTTAAATTATTGGCTAAATTAAGCTATAAAAAAATTAATGCACCTCTTGCTAAAGTTAGTTTTTTTATGTTATACTAAAGTTATTTAAGTAAGGTGTCAATTTAAATGAACAAAACAGTTATTACCGGCATAAAACCTACCGGCGAAGTGCACATTGGCAACTACTTAGGGGCCATTAAACCAGCCATAGAGCTGGCCAAAAAGTACAAGGCCAGCTATTTTGTGGCCGATTATCACGCCCTTAATACAGAACACAACGCAGAGAATTTGCGCCGGCAATCGCTTAACGTGGCCGCCACTTGGCTGGCCTGCGGCCTTAACCCCGATGAGGTTATTTTTTACCGCCAAAGTGATGTGCCGGAAACCTTTGAGCTTAACACCATCTTAACTAACTTTACGGCCAAAGGCCTGTTAAACCGTGCGCATGCTTATAAAGCCGCCGTTGATAACAACCGGGCCAACCACGAAGCCGATGACCACCACATTAATATGGGGCTGTATAGTTATCCGGTTTTAATGGCCGCCGATATTTTACTTTTTGACAGCAACTTGGTACCGGTTGGCCACGACCAACAGCAGCATGTAGAAATTGCTGCCGATATTGCGCAAAGTATTAATCACCTTTATGGTAAAGAGTTATTTACCGTCCCAGAACCTTACTTAACGCCGGAAGGGCAAACTATTGTAGGGTTAGACGGCCGCAAAATGAGCAAAAGTTATAATAATGTAATCCCGTTATTTGCCGAAAGTAAACGTCTTAAAAAAATTATTAACAGTATTAAAACCAACAGTCAAGAGGTGCACGAACCTAAAGAACCGGAAGGCTGTACCATCTTTACTTTGTACCGTCTATTTGCCGGTGAAAGTGAGGTAGCCGGCTTGGCTAGCCGTTACCGGGCCGGCGGTATGGGTTGGGGCGAGGCTAAAGCGGCTTTATACGAAGTTATAGAGCGCGAATTTGCCGCTAAGCGCGAGCTTTTTAATAATTATATACAAAACCCTCACTTAGTAGAAACACACTTACAGCAAGGGGCCGTTAAAGCGCGCTCTTTAGCTACAAATAAACTAAAACAGCTACGCAAAGCCATTGGCATAGATTAAAAAGGAGGCAACAACGATGAATAAATGGATAAAAGACCTTGAAAATCGCATTGAGTACGACTACTTTAAAACTTTAGGTAAAGCTACTAACGAACAGCTACAATTTGCTATAAGCCGCAAAGCTTTAAGCGAATTATGGCGTAAATGGTTAGCTACTAAAAACTTGCTTTACCGTAATAAAGTAAAGATGGCCTACTATTTTTCTGCCGAATTTTTAATGGGCCGCTGGTTAGGTAACACCCTCATTAACTTGGGCGAAGAAAAGGTTTTAAGTGAATCCTTAAAGACTATTAACATCGATTATAACACCCTAGAAGAAGTAGAGGCCGATGCCGGGTTAGGTAACGGCGGGCTTGGCCGTTTGGCTGCCTGTTTTTTAGATAGTATGGCCACCCACAACTTACCGGTAATGGGTTACGGTATACGTTACCGTTTTGGTATGTTTGAGCAAAAAATTGTTAATAACGAGCAGATAGAATTGCCCGATAATTGGCTAAGAAACGGCGACCCCGTTGGTGTTAAACGCGATGACAAAGCCGTTAAAGTTAAATTTGGCGGCCATGTAAAAGTTAGTCAAAATAAAAACGGCGACAATATATACAGTATTGAAGGGGCCGAAGAAGTGGTAGCCACTCCCTACGATATACCTGTAATTGGCTACAAAACCGATACCGTGCTCACCTTAAGGTTATGGCAAGCCAGCAGCCCCGATGGCTTCGATTTAAATTTGTTTCAGAACGAACATTACACCAAGGCTGTAGAAAAAGAAAACCGAGCCGAAGATATTAGTCGCGTGCTTTATCCCGGCGATAGCGGCCCCAGCGGCAAAACTTTGCGCTTAAGACAGCAATACTTTTTTGTTTCGGCCTCGCTTCAAGATATAATTGTACGTTACAAAGAAATATGGGGTAACGATATTAAAAAACTACCCGAAGCCGTTAGCGTACAAATGAACGATACGCACCCCGCCATCGCCGTAGCCGAGCTTATGCGTTTGCTCGTAGATGAAGAAGGCTTAGGCTGGGACGAAGCGTGGCAAATAACCATTAAATGCTGCGCCTACACCAACCACACCGTGTTGGCCGAAGCCTTAGAGATGTGGCCTATCGATATTTTTGCCGCTTTAATGCCGCACCACTATCAAATTATCGAAGAAATTAACCGCCGCTTTTTAGGTTATTTGCGCAGCGAATACCCTAATAATTGGCACAAGCAAGGCAGTATGTCCATCATTGGTGATGGTAAAGTTAAAATGGCTTTTTTAGCCATTGTGGGCAGCCATAGCGTTAATGGCGTAGCGGCTTTGCACACTCAAATTTTAAAAGATAAAGTTTTGCGCGATTGGTATCAGCTTTTCCCCGATAAATTTAATAACAAAACCAATGGCGTTACCCAACGCCGCTGGCTGCTTAAAGCCAACCCCGAGCTGGCAAGTTTTATTAGCAGTAAAATAGGTGAAGGCTGGATAACCAACCTTGACGAATTAACCAAATTAAAACCTTTAGCCGCTAAAGATGATGTGCTAAGCGAATTTATGCAAATAAAACGCCGTAACAAACAAAAATTAGCTAATTATATTTTAGCTAATAACGGTGTAAGTGTTAGACTAGATTCTATCTTTGATGTACAAGTTAAACGTATACACGAATATAAACGTCAATTATTAGCGGCTTTGTATGTTATTTATCTGTACCGCGAGCTAAAGGCTAACCCTAACCTAGATATAGTGCCGCGCACCTTTATTTTTAGCGGGAAGGCAGCCAGTACCTACAAACAAGCTAAACTTATTATTAAATTAATTAACACTTTAGGTGCGGTTATTAATAATGATACCAGCTTGAATGATAAACTTAAAGTTGTCTTTTTGGCTAATTACCGAGTGAGTTTGGCCGAAAAAATCTTCCCCGCCAGCGATATTAGCGAGCAAATCTCCACCGCTGGCTATGAGGCCAGCGGTACCGGTAACATGAAGTTTATGCTAAACGGCGCCATTACTTTAGGCACAATGGACGGCGCTAATGTAGAAATTGTGGAAGAAGCCGGCGCCGAAAATGCCTTTATCTTTGGCCTTTCGTCCGATGAAGTAACGGCGGTACGAGCCAGCTACTCGGTAGGCGAGCTGCTGGCTAAAGATGCCGAGCTGGCGCAAATCCTTGATATGCTGGTGAGCGGCCCTTTAACCGTTAATGGCGATTTTAGGGAGCTTTACAACAGCTTAGTGCATGGCGTTAATGGCAGCCCGGCCGACTATTATATGATATTAAAAGATTTTAGAAGCTATGTTAGCGCCCAAAAAACGGTGGATAGCCTGTTCCGTAACCAAGACGAATGGGCGCGCCGGGCCTTTTTAAATGTGGCTAGCGCCGGTAAATTTAGTAGCGACCGTACAGTTAAGGAATATGCCAGCGAAATTTGGAATATAAAACCATTTAAGTAAGTGTTTATAGGCAGCCTCTGTGTTTTAGCAGAGGCTTTTTTAAAACGATTTATTAATTGAACCAGCCTTTTATAAGCATCGAGCGGTACTTTAAGCTTAACAATTAACCAAAAGTTAATTATTTATACATATCACTCTCAATCCTCTTCGCCGGCGAAAAGGATTGAGTAGATTATTTTTTGGCCAGTTCTTCCCTAAGTTTTGCTATCTCTTCCGCTTGCTTGGTAAGCAGCTGGTCTTGATTTTGAGCTATGGTTGCTAACCGGCCCATCTTTTCGGCTTGTTTCTTTAACTCTTCTTCACGTTTAGCAATAATTTCGTCTTTTAGCCTAATAACTTCGGCAACTTCTTCGGCCTCTAGGTCGGCCCATATGGCATCTTTTTCTAAGGCTTCAAATATACCTTCATCTAACATACTAATGGTTTTTAATTGCGGGTCTATCACCATGTGGTCATACACTATAATATCCAGCATGTTACCGGCACGTATCAGTTTAGTGGTGGTATCTTTATCGGTTTTACTAAAGGGTAGCGGTTCACCGGCCGGGTGATTGTGCACAAATACGGCATAGTAGGCTTTGTAATAAACAAAACCTCTAAAAGCTTTTAAGATGGGGAACTTTACCGAAAGTTTATCACCGGTGGCAATTAAATCTAAAAAACATAATTCAAAGTTTTCGTTAAAGCCGATGGTCCATAGGTGTTCGCTGGCGGCGTTAAAACCTTCTTCGCCTATCCGCAAAATGGCAGCCCGTTCATCGTCGGGCGGAATATGAATTTGAGAGTGAATACTGGTTTTAATGGGCCGAGCGTTATCCAGCGGTACCACTTTAAGCTCGCGGCTTAAAACGGCTTGCATTATTTTTATAATATCTTGCAAGCTGTTAAGCGGCCATTCTTGTTCTATATTAGATGGTTCTTGAGCGCTCTGCATTAGTTAATTTACCTTTATATTTTTAATGGCTAACCGGATAATATTTTGACATTCTTCGGCGTTGGTTTTAAAAAGGGCTATCTGCAAAAGGCTGGTTTGCCCGATGGTAAATAAAAAGTTAAGCTGCTTGCTGGCGTTTTTAACAAATTCGCCTTGCTTTTCACCGTTAATTAAAACAGAGTAAATTAAGCGTTTAAATTTAATGGTACGGCGTTTGGCGTAATATTTAAATTTTTTTTCGTTACCGCTGCTACATAGCTCAAAATAATAATGTACAATAGCCCCCAGCAGCGATTTTTCGTTAAGCATCGTGGTAAACAAGCTATCTAAAATGGTAAGCAGCTGCTCTTCTTTAGCGGCAGGGCCGGCGACAATTTGTTTATAATCTTCGTACATTTTATCGGTTACATTTTTAACGGCATAATGAAAAATATCACCTTTATCGGTAAAATATTGGTACAAAATAGGACGATTAATGCCCGAACGTTCGGCAATAAGGGCTAAGGTGGTGTCTTTTACACCTAATTCGTTAAAGATATTAAGAGCCTCTTTTAAGATAAGCTCTCTTCTTTCGCTGTGGTCAATAATTCGCGGCATTTTTAGTATTGTTACATTTTTTTTCTAAAAATGTCAACTAAGCGCGAGGGGCTAAATGCGGGTCGATAAAAACCCCGTTGTTAAAGACCGAAAAAAATATATCTCTGCTACGCGAGGTATTACCAAGTATGGTGCCGCTTTGTACGTTATCGCCTATGCTAACAAGTACGGTATCAAAACCGCTGTAAACATAAAAATAATTGGTGTCATGGTGTAAAATAAGCACTACATGGCCTAGTTCGCGGTAAATGCCGGTGTACATAACCGTACCCGCCACCAAAGACAGGATAGGGCTTTGGCCGTTAACGGCAATGCGCACCCCGCCTTGCACGCCGTTATTGGGCGAAACCGGCCCGCTGGCCGGCCAAGTTAAGCCATTAACTACCGGCAAAGTGGCATTGGGCCTAGTAGTAGCCGGAGTATTATTATTATTATTATTATTATTAGGCGGTGGCGTTACCGTAATGGGCGGCGGCACGGCGGTGGTAACCGGTGGTACGGCCGGTTGTTGGTTAGGGGTAACCGGCGGAGTTATCGGCGGTGATAAAGCGGCGGTATTATGAGGTTGGTTATTTTGCCGGTTAAAATGTAATACCTCACCGGCACGTAAAGGAGTACTGGCCGTACGGCCAAGTAAAGCCAGTAGCTCGGTTACTGTAATGTTAAAGTTACGGGCTATGCTAAAGTAGGTATCGCCCCTATTAACTAAGTAAGTAGCCGGCAAGGTAGAGTTACCGGGTACAGTCTGATTGTTATTATTTTGATTTTGTGGAATAGTTAATAATAAACCCACAGGTAAATTATCTACCCTAGTAAGATTATTGCTTTGCATTATATCGGCTACAGAGACATTAAAACGGCGGGATAAGCTAAATAAAGTTTCTCCCCTCTCTAAACGGTGCTGTAATTGAGCCTGTGCATTAAAACTAGCCATACAAATAAGGGCAAAAAGTAATAGCAATTTCATAATTAATTTTTCGTCTGTAAAAACCATAAAATTTAACCTTTATCGTCATCTTAAGTAAAAAGTTTAGTATTTTTTTTACTTTTTTTTAAAGCGGCAAGTTTTGATTATTGGCTTTAGCTTAAAAAAGTCTTTAATTAAACATTATGCTTTATAAAATTATTAAATTTGTGTAATAATTGCAGCTTGTTATTTACATAGCAATTTAAATTATGGTATAATATGGCTTACAGCAAGGAATAGTTTAACTTATGGAAACATTAATTTTAGCTTCGGCATCGCCGCGCAGGCAAGAGCTCTTAAAAACGGTAGGTATCCCGTTTAGGGCTGCACCCAGTAATATTGATGAAACTATTAATGAAGGCGAAGGCCCCAAAGAGGCCGCTCTTAGGTTAGCCGGCGGTAAAATTAACGCTTTTTTACAAAACGAACGCAGTATTGGCTGCCATTGGGTAATAGCGGCCGATACTTTTATTTATTTAGACGGCGCCATTTATGGTAAAGCTAATAGCCGTGATGATGCCGAGCAGCTTTTAAAAAAACTATCTATGCGCCGGCATCAGGTTTATACCGGTCTTGCCGTTTATAATCGCGGCGAAGGCCGTACGGTAACGACGGTAGAGGTTACCGAAGTAGAGTTTTTGCGTTTAACCCCAGAAGATATAGATTGGTATTTAGATAGCGGCGAGTGGCAAGATGCTGCTGGCAGCTACAAAATACAAGGCAAAGCGCAAGTTTTTATTAAAGCCGTGCATGGCAGCGTAAGTAACGTTATGGGCTTGCCTTTGCATAGATTATACGCTATTTTAAAAGAATTAAACTATAAATTTTAAGCTAAAATAAAGCGGCTTTTGCTTTTAAAGTAGTTAAGCCGCTCTTGCAACATTTACCTTAGTAAGCTATACTTAGTTATGGATATTTCGTTAAATACCTTAAAAAATTATGTAAAAATCCCCGTTAGCGCCCAACAATTAGCGGCACAACTTACCGAAGCCGTTTGTGAGTGCGAAGTAGAACATGTAAGTTACCGGCACTTAAATAAAATTATTGCCGTTAAAATTACCGCCATTCAGGCGCACCCGCAGGCCGATAACCTAAAACTGGTAAGTTTTAGCGCCGGTCAAAACGAACAGCAAGTAGTTTGCGGCGCGCCCAATGCGGCCATTGGCCTAATTGTGCCTTATGCCCCAGTAGGGGCTACTTTAGCCAATGGTATAACTTTGCAAGCTAAAGAGATTAGGGGCATTGTTAGCAGCGGTATGCTATGCAGCGAAGCCGAGCTGGGTTTAAGCGATAACCACGAAGGCCTGATGGTACTGCCGTCCGCTGCGGTAATTGGCCAAAGCTTAAGCCAGTTATTACCCGAAGATGACATTTTAATTATCGATAATAAATCAATCACTCATCGCTGCGATTTATGGAGCCTTGAGGGACTGGCCCGCGAGATAGCGGCTTTGTTAAATATTCCTTATCAAAATAATTTTAATCAAGACTGGACGGAGCAACAGCGGCAGCTTTTTACTAAGCAAAACTCGTTTGATATTAAAGTAAACGAAAGCGCCGCCTTAACTTATGCCGGCTTTAATGTAAGCGGGGTGGCAGCTGTACCTAGCCCCGCATGGCTGGCCGATAATTTAATGGCCGCCGGTATTAGGCCCATTAATGCTTTGGTAGATATATCTAACTTTGTGATGCTGGAACTGGGTATCCCCACTCACTTTTTTGATGAAACCGCTATTAAAGGCAGCCTTAAGGTTTACCAGTTGGATAAAGACAAACTCTTTACCACGCTAGACGGCAAAGAGCGTAAACTTACCGCCGGTGATACCGTTATTGCCGATGAGGAAAAACCGCTGGTTATTGCCGGTATTATGGGCGGCCAAAACAGTATGGTTAATAACGCTACCACCAACCTTTTTGTAGAGGTAGCGGTGTGGAAAGGGGAAGCCATTCGTAAGACCAGCTTGCGGCTGGGGCTGCGCACCGATGCCTCGATTAGGTACGAAAAAGCCCTTGATGTAACAAGGGTAGAGCGCAGCTTGTTGCGCTGTGCGCAGTTAATTAAACAAATCTTTCCGCAGGCTAACTTTAATGCTATAAGTTATGGCCTAAAAGGTAACTTTGAACCGTACTCGGTTAAAGTTAATTTAAGCAGATTTAATAAACTTTTAGGTTTTAACGTAGCGGCTAACGAAGCGACGGCTATTTTAGAGCGGTTAGCTTTTAAAGTTGATTTAAACGCTGATAATACTTTGCAAGTGTATCCACCTAGTTTTAGAAGCGCCAAACACCGGCTGCTGGAGGCCGATATTTACGAAGAATTAGGCCGTATGCTGGGGTACCACAACATAAAACCCGAACCGGCTTTGTGGCCGCTGCAAATAGAAGATACCCCGTTAACTTTTACTTTTGAACGAAATTTAAAGGATTTTTTTAGTAGTAAAAATTTGTACGAAGTTTATACCAACCCGCTTATCGGCAGCGCTTTACTTAACGAGGCGCAGTGGCCCAGCGAAGGTGAGCCGCTTAAGCTAGCTAACTCTATCTCGCCGGAGCACGGCTTAATGCGGCCGGCCTTAACGCCCTCTATATTAAAGATAACTAAATACAACCAAAGTAATTACGAAAGTTTTGCCTTATACGAATACGGCCGTGCCTTTGCCGCTAACGAAACTAACTTTGCCGAAGACCATTACAAATTGGCTTTAGCTTTGTTTAGCCGTAAAGACAACAGGTTTATAGAAGCCGTTAATTTATTAAAAACCTTTTATAAAACTTTTAATCTTAATTTTACTTTGGTTAATTTACCTTACTTAAATTGGAATGGGCTGCACCCCTACGAAAACTTTACAATCCAAGCCGGGGGGCAAAATTTAGGCTTTGTCAGCACCGTTCACCCATCATTATTAAATAGCTATAAAATTAAGGGCAACTTAGCGCTGGCCGAGTTAAATTTAACTAATTACCGCCAGCAAGCTAAACCTAAAGTGCAATTTAAACCGCTGAGCAAATTTCCGCACAGCACTTTCGATTGTACAGTTATTGTCAGCGGGCACGAAGCCAACTTGGTATTAGCCGTACTTAATCAAGAAACGGTACCTTATTGGCAGCAAAGTTTAATAGAAAGTGTTTTTAATTTGGCCGATGGTAACCGGGCCGTTACCATTCGCACTACTTTAGCTAGCGACAATAAAACTTTAAATAGCGATGAAATTAAAAAAAGCGAAGATTTAATTGTCAACTTACTTGACAAAGCAGGATATAAGCTTAAAATTTAGAGGTATGAAAATGAAAAAAATTATTTTATTATTAGCGGCCGCCTTGTTTATTGTAAGTTGCGGTAACGATAATACCGTAGAGGTTTATGTGCCGCCGGCCGCCGATGAAAGTTTTGTTACGCCGGTTACCCCTATCGCCGAGATACCGGCTGCGGTGGTTATTCAGCAAGATACTCTTTTGTTTAGAGGGGTAAACGCCAACGGCGGCCTGATTAACGGCCTTGCTTTGCCTATCGGCAGTACCGTCATTTTAGACGAAGAAACCCCGCCGCATAGTAACGGCCACGTGCGCGCCAGCGATTTAGCCAGCGGCGAATCGGGATTTATCAGCCCGCACGCCATTTTAAGACATGGCGTACTAGCAGTAGTCAATATCCCTAATGTTGCCTTAAGGCAAAATCCCGATAATATCCGTATCGCCGATGCAACCATACCGGCTATGGCCATTGTGGGTATTGTACCAAACAGCGAACGTAACGGGTTTGTCGAGGTTAAATATATGTCGCACTTTTGGCTGCGGGTGCAAAATCACTTCATCAATTTAAACGATGTTAGTTTAAACCCTACCGACATTACTTTAGCTACTCTTTATTATTTGGCTTTAAACGAACGTAACCCAACTTTAAGAGACCGTTATATGAACGAGGCTTTGGCGCTGGCTAACGAAAATCTTTTTAGTGCGGCGTATATTTTTGCCTTCCACGAGTTTTTACAAAGGCCTGTCTTTAACCCTATTGCCGCCAATACCGCCAGCTTACGCGAAAGAAGCGCTACCACTTTTTTTGCCGAGCCTAACCCGTACAGCTTGCAGCTGGCCACCATCTTTACCCCCATTTTGCCTACCAGTTTAGCCAATCTTAATTTGGTAGAAGAGCTGGCCGATTTTCAGGGCAATATCTGGGTGCGCGATGCCAATTTTGGTTTTGTGCCGGCCAGTAATATTAATCTTACCTTTACGGCTCCTCCGCCTGCTCCGGCACCGGTTGCGGCTCCGCAGCCGGAAGTAACGGCGGCCGATGATGACGCACCCATAAGAGAGGAATAAAATGAAGGGGATAATTGTTGCCGCCGGCTATGGCACGCGCTTTTTACCGGCCACCAAAACGTTGGCCAAAGAAATGCTGCCGTTAATTGACAAGCCGGCCATTGCTTTTATTGTCGAAGAGTTTATTAACAGCGGTATTAACGATATTATTATTGTAACCAGCCGCCGTAAAAAAGTAATGGACGATTACTTTGACAGCGAGGCCGAGCTGGAGGCTATTTTTAGCCGTGAAGGGGCCGGCAAAAAGCTGGATAAAATAAAACCTTACAAGGCTAATATTTGTTTTGTGCGCCAGCAACAAAGTATTGGCAGCGGCGATGCGTTGCTAACGGCTATGCCGTGGCTGGGCGGCGATAGCGCCGTAGTGGCTTACCCCGATGATTTACATTTTGGCGAAGTGCCGCTGGCTAAACAACTTATCCAGCAGCACAATAAAACCGGCCGCAGCGTATGCGCCGCTATGCATGTGCCCGGTGATGTGAGCCGCTATGGGGTGCTAGGCATCGATGTTACTAAAGATAATTTAGTAACAGCTTTAGTAGAAAAACCGGCGGTAGGTACAGAGCCCAGCCATGAGGTATCGATAGGACGGTATTTATTTACCGCCGAATATTTTAAAGAATTAGAGGCCGCTTTTAAAAATTACAAACCAAGTGATGGCGAGTTTTACCATGTGTACGGCCTTACCCCTTTAATTAAAGCCGGTAAAGTTGATGCCGTGAGTTTTACCGGTAAACGCTTAGACACCGGCGAGCCGGAAGGTTACCTAGAGGCCGTGCTGTATTATGCTATACAGCAACCTAATTATAAAGCTGTTATTGATAAAGTAATAAATAAAAATTAAGGACGGTTCTTAATTTTTATTTATTTAATTCTTAACTTTTCTAATACCTCTTTTAGTACCGCCAGCATAACTTTTACTTCCTCTTTGCCGGTAGCTGGGCTGTACGAAAAACGCACGGCTTGTTTAGCCAGCTGTTCGCTTACTCCGGCGGTAGTTAAGGCACGCAAATCGGTTTTTTTGTTGCTGCTGCAAGCGCTGCCGGTGGAGATATAAAGGCCGTGCTCGCTCGCCATGCGTACCACTACTTCGCCGGGAAGCGGGCTAAAAGCGCAGCTAACAATATAAGGACAAAAATTTTCAGGTTTAATTAAACGCAAGTTAGGTAGGACGGTAGCCCCTAAATCTTGCAGCCCGTTTATGAGTAAATTTTCGTTATGGCGGCTTTCTTTTACATTATAGTATTTTTCTAAAGTTAAAACCATACCGGCGATGGCTAGTAAATTTTCGGTGCCGCTGCGATTGCCTAACTCTTGGCCGCCGCCGCCTAAAAAAGGTTCACGCCATTTTTTTTGATAAAGCAGGCCGCTGCCGCGCGGGCCACCGGCTTTATGAGCGGCCAGCACTAAACTATCGGTATCTAATTTGGTTATGTCAAAGTTAATTTTACCTAACGCTTGTGTAGCATCTACATGCAGGTGGATACGGCAGCCTTCGGCGGCTTCGTAATCCCTAATGGTGGCGGCCAGCTGGGTTATATTATTAATTAACCCGGTTTCGTTATTAAGCAGCATAATAGCTACCAGTTTAGTTTGTTTAGTCAATTTTTTTTGTAAAAGCTCGGGAGTAATTAAACCGCCGGCGGCAACTAATTCTTTAACGGTGTAACCAAAGTTTTTTAATAATTTAAAGTTTTCGTAGACGGCGGCATGCTCGCCGGCATTAAGCAGTATTTCACCTTTACTTAAATTATTAATAAAAGATAACATTACGGCCCCATTCCCTTCGGTAGCGCCGCTGTTAAAGGTGATGGTGTGGCCGGCCACACCTAGCGCCATTGCTGCACGATTACGCAGCTCTTCAATAAGAATTTTGGCTTGCCGCCCCAGCTGGTGGCTGCTGGAAGGATTAGCAAAGTGGCTTAAAGCTAACCGGCCGGCCTCTTTAAAGATAGCTTCATCGGGTTTAGCAGTGGCAGCGTAATCAAAATAATGCATAATTTTTTAACCTATGTTAAGTTGTTAAAAGCTCTTTTAAGCTTTGGGCTCCCGGTAGCTTCTCTAGGGCTAAAGCTCGCTCGCAATCGGCTAAAGCATTTAAATGGTCGTTTAATTGGTAATAAGCACGAGCACGGCCTAAATAACTATGAGCGCTAATCTTTAAATTAATACTATGGTTAAAATTATCAACGGCTTTTTGATAGTTTTGCTTTAATAGCAAACAAATGGCTAAATAGTAAAAATTTTCGGCGCCGGCTTCAATGTTTACAGCTGCTTGATAATCGGCACAGGCTTCCTCTATTTTATTACAGCTAAGATAAGCTGCTGCTCGATGACTTAACACTAAACCGCTTGTTTTAGCCGAAATATTTTTATCGTTAAGTAACTTACTGTAAAAATTAATGGCCGCTTGATAGTGGCCCGCGTTATGAGCTTTTAGCCCCAGCAGTAAATAATTACCGGCAGATAAATTATTTGGTAAAACTTCAAAATTTACCGTGAACAGCTCTTCGATATGAGCATCAAGGCGGCTTTGGCGCAAATTACTTTGGTTTTTTACCTCTTTTTGCTCGTTGCGTGTCTCCTGAAAAATAATATCGGCCAAAGTTAAGCTGGCATTAATAGCAGCCATTTTACGGCGCAAGTTTTGGTCTTGCGGCGCATAGCTATCGCTGTAAACAAGTTGGTGCTCTACCTCGGCCCAAGCATCTTGCAGGATAGTACGTATTTGTATTTCTATGCATAAATCGGTAAAATCAATTATTTGATATTCTTCCGGTAATTTAATAAGTAAATGAGTACTGTCATAACCAAATTCTTTAAAAGTTAAATTCATAGCTTTTCGCTCTACTTCAAGGGTTTGATAACGTTTTTCGATAAATTCTTCCAGCAGTAAAGCTTCTCCCGAAAAGGGAACAATAAGACGCACCGCTAATAAATCGCTGCTAACCGGCATAATAGCTTTATTATTATAATTTCCTTTTTGACACAATTTACTATAAAGACTATTTAGTTCTTTAACGCGTCCTTTATAGGTAATGGGGCTGGCAAAAAGTGATAACTGCCCTTTTAAATGCTCGATAAAGGCCTGCAAAGTTATCTCTAACTCTAAATAATATTTGCTGTAAAGGTCTTCTAGTTGTTCAAAACTAAGCATACATAGCTCCTAACTGGCCGCAAGCAGCGCCAATGTCGGCCCCGCGTTCGTCACGCCAGCGGCAAACTTGTCCATCGGTAGTTAAATTTTTAACAAAATCAATTTGTTCATCTCGGCTTGCCGGCCGATAGGGCGAGTTAGCTAAAGGGTTATAATTAATTAAGTTAACTACGCTGGGTAAATCGCTAAGGTAAGCGGCCAGCTCGCGGGCATTGTCAGTACTAGCGGTAAGACCGGCGATTAAAATGTATTCTATAAATAAATTATGCGATTTACGTTTTAAAGGCAATTCTTGTAACGCCCCTTTAAGCGCCTGCAAATTCCACTTATGATTAACCGGCATTAATTTACTACGAATATCATTATTGCTGGCAGTTAAACTAACGGCAAAACGAATAGCCCGGTAAGCTGTAGGGCTTACTACATCTTTTGGGGGAGTTTTGGCGCGCTCTATATCCATTTTAATTAAATTAGCAAATTTATTAATGTTATCAACACTGCCCACACTGCTGATGGTAATGTTGCTGGCGGCTATGTTTGGCCCATAAGGGTGAGTAAATATATCTATAGCTTTAATCACATTATCAAAGTTATCAAGCGGCTCGCCCATACCCATAAACACAATATTTTTAATATCTTTTTTTAAAATAAATTTAGCAACCATCAGTTGTGTTACAATTTGAGCAGTAGTTAAATTAGCTTTAAAGCCTAACTGGCCGGTAGCGCAAAAGGTTCAGCCCCATTTACAGCCGCTTTGGCTGGATAGACACAACGTATAGTAACCGTGCATAGCGATAATCACACTTTCGCTAAATACATTATCTTCAAATAATAAGCTAAACTTAATATGTGTTTTATCACCAAAAATTTTATCGGGCTTGGGCAAGGCAAAAGGCAAATCGCCCTCCAGCTGCCGGGCAAAACTTTGGTTGGCCTCAAAGCCGGGATAAGCGCTCACTTTAGAGTGCGCTAAGCTATAAAGTCCTTTAAAAAAGGCTTTACTATGGTAAGCCCCTTTTTGGTAACGTTTTTCAAACAGGCTTAGCAGCTCTTGGTAGCTAAAATTTAAATTATCTATCAGCATAGCAGGCATAACTACTAGTATGGCCTAATAATAATTTTTTGACAAGGCCGGCGGAAATTTTTATTTAATAAGTTACTTAATAGTTTTTATAGTACCATCAGTAAAGTGCCGACGGTAATGAGTAAAGCCCCCAGCACCACTTTTAAGCTAACGGTTTCGCCAAAAATAACTAAAGCCAGCACAATGGTGATAACGACGCTTAGTTTATCGATAGGCACAACACGGCTTACCGGGCCAAGCTGCAAAGCCCTAAAATAAAAAAGCCATGACAGCCCGGTAGCTAGCCCCGATAGGCCCAAAAATAACCACGAACGGCTGGATATATCGTTAATGCCCTTAACGCTGCCGGTAATAAAGACCATACCCCATGCCATCACGAGTACGACGGCGGTACGAATAGCGGTAGCTAAATTACTATTGACACCTTCAAGGCCGATTTTAGCCAAGATAGAGGTTAAAGCTGCAAAAAGAGCAGCCAGCAGAGCGAAAGGTAACCACATAATAAATAGATAATACAATGTTAAGTTAAGCAGTGTCAAGAGGAAAATTTATAAGGTAACTATCCCTTGATAGACACCAAAAATAAAAACAATTTACTAACTCCCCTTCGTGAGCATTACGGGCAAAATCTATAATAACTAAATTTAAAAATATTAAATGCCGTACGCGCTTGCCCTAACGCTCGGTGCCCAAGTTGGTAACCTCGTAGTCGTAAATAAGCCAAATACCATTATCGCCGCGCCTTAAAAACCATCTAAACTCGCGTACTTCGTTAAATTGCCGCTGGCGGTAAACTTGGCGCGTGGTAACTACGGCATTAGTCGGGGTAAAAAAGGTAGATAAAATAGTAAATTCGTAAGGAATGGTCGATAAATCCATTTCGGTAGTAACGGCCATAAGCTCGGCCCTAAAATCGGCTAACATTTGCGCCCTTACCTCGACGGCGGCAAATTGGTAACGGCGTGCTCTATCGATATTACGTAAAAATAGCTGCTCTAAATCAATGTATAAAAAGAACCTGTCCCATTGTTCCAGCTGCCTTGCCTGTAAAGTAAAGTTCATAATTTCATCGGGCGGTAAGTTTTGCTGCTGGAGTATTTCGGGTATTTCGCTATCTAAACTATCAATAAATGTACGCCCCGGCATAAACGGGCGGATGGTTAAAGATAAACTATTAGCCTGTAAAGCATCGGCCTGCAAGGTATAATTAACTATAGGGTTAGCTACTGCGGCCGCAGCTAAGCCGGCTTGCGGCCTAAAACTAACCCTGATAATATAATTACCGGGCTGGCTAATATCAACAAAATCGCGCAAGCTAACCTCAAAGCTATGTTCCTCGCCGCTGCGCAAGCTCTTTAGGCGGTACAGCACCGGCCGCGTTTCGTTAGAGCGGGTGCGCCTCATAAAAATTTCGGAGGGCCTAAGCTGCTGATTGGTAAGGGTAAGTACCATAATATCGACATTAAAAAATGGTTCATCGGCCAGCTGGAAGAGAAAATCTTCGGCCGACAAATTACGGATAGCTAACCTAAGTTTAATATCGGAATGCGGGTAATAAACTTGTTTATCCTGAAAACGTACGCTAAATTCAATATTATTAGCGCTTTGCGCCGCCACAGTAAAGCAGCTAAAGATAAATATAAAGAGAGCAATTTTTGGCATTATGGTTCTCGCTTGTTAATTAACTACTATAGTAATCGGTTTTTAGCGGCTTTTTATTTAGGGTTGCCAATGTTTTTACGTAGCTGGGTAATTTAGCGGCATTAATAAAATATCCCGCTTTAATGTGCCGGTACAAAAATTTACCATATAATTATTGACAAAGTAGATACTATGGTATACACTTAGTGTATGGTAATTGAGTGGAGCGAAGAAAAAGAAGCCGTTTTAATGGAGTTACGAGGCATTTCTTTAACGTTAATTTCTAAAGAAATTAACGCCGGCAGGTACGATATAGAACCTAATCCTAGCAGAGATGGTCAAGTTTTATTTATTGTTACGTTACCTAACATAAAAAACTTAATAGGCGCCCCTGCTGTGCCAACCGCTAACGGCTATTTTTTAAAAACAGCTTATGAGTCACGTAAATTAAGTAAAGCTAGAGGAAAAAGATGACAGCAGAAAGAAGAGCCGAGTTAATTAAAGAACTTGAAGAAGAAGAAAAAGAGTTACAAGAGCTTGAAGATAACGGCCATTTTGATGAAGCTTTTAAAAGGTTTAACAAACGATTAAAAGCTGAACGCAAAGCCATTAACATTAAATTGCCTAACGATGTGGTAGACGGTTATAAAAAAGTTGCCGCCCAAAACAATATGCCCTACCAAACTTTAATAGGCGTGGTGTTAAAACGTTACTTAGATGGCCGTATCACCCTTAACGAGCCGTTACTTTAGCCAAGTACCTAAAAACCGCTAAATTTGCCGTTTATTTAATAGCCAATTTAAAAAAGCTGTGCTATAATTTAACAAGCTTAGCCTTACCGGCCATTTAGCCGGTTTGGGTTAATATTATATTACCGCAAAGAGGTGGTTTTTATGACCGTTCCTAACCGTTTAGCTTTATTAAGAGAAGTTATGGCTAACCATAATTTGGCCGGCTATCTTATCCCTACAGACGATAGCCACCAAAGCGAATACACCGCCGAGCACTTTCAGGCGCGCGCTTATTTTTCGGGCTTTACCGGCAGCGCCGGCACTTTAGTGGTGCTAAAAGACAGCGCCGCCCTTTGGGCCGATGGCCGTTATTATTTGCAGGCCGAAGCCCAAATTGCCGGCAGCGGCATCACTTTAATGAAAGATGGGTTACCCGATACCCCTACCATTGCCCACTATTTATTGGCTAACCTCCCGGCCGCCGGCCGTTTAGGGTTAGATAGTAAAGTGCATAGTTACACCGGTTTTAATCAGCTTAAGACGGCATTAGAGCTAAAGAAAATTGAACTAATCGATGCCGATTTAACGGCCGCTTGGCCTACCCGCCCCGCTTTAGTTAATAATCAAATTTATTTACATAATTTAAATTATGTAGGCTTTAGCGCCGGCCAAAAACTCGGTCAAGTACGTGCCGCTATGGTTAAAGCCAACGCCGACGCTTATTTTATTAGCAGCCTAGACGATATAGCATGGCTTACCAACTTGCGTGGCAGCGATATTACCTATAACCCTTTCTTTTATAGTTATGCCCTCATTACTCAAGAAAGCGCTGCCCTTTTTACCAATAACCCACTGACGGCGGAGGCCGCTAACTATTTACAAGATAACGGCTTTAAGTTAAATAGCTACGAGCAGGCAGAAGAAGCGGCCGGCCGGCTTTACGGCGCGGTTTTTATTGACGGCAGCCGCACTTCGGCGTATTTTGCCCACAAACTTTTAGAGCAAAATATTTTGGTGCAAGGCGATGAAATTATTGCCGAACTTAAAGTATGGAAAAACGAAGCCGAGCTGGAAGGCTTTAAAGAGGCGCATTTAGATGATGGGCTGGCTATGGTTAATTTTTTATATTGGCTTAACCACACCGATATAACCGGCCTGACCGAATACGACTTAGTGCTTAAATTAGAACAATTTAGAGCCCAAAGTGATTGCTTTATCGGTATGAGTTTTGCCAGCATTACCGGTATGGGGGCCAACGGAGCGATAGTTCATTATAGCGCCGGCAAAGACAACGGCGCTCCTTTAACTGCCGGCTTAATCGTGGTAGATAGCGGCGGCCAATATAGCAGCGGCACGACCGATATTACCCGTACTTTACATTTGGGCGAACCTACCGCCGCCGAAATTTACGATTACACCTTAGTATTAAAAAGTTTAATTATGTTAAACAGCGCCGCTTTTTTTGAAGGCGCAACCGGCGCCCAGCTAGATGGTATTGCCCGTTACAGTATGTGGCAAGCTAGCCAAAATTACAATCACGGTACCGGGCACGGTTTAGGCAGCGCTTTAGCGGTGCACGAAGGGCCGGTAGGTATTAATGGTAAAAAAAGTTACGCCGTTAAAGCCGGCGCCGTTATGAGTATCGAGCCCGGTATTTATAAAGCTAACCAATATGGTATACGGCTGGAAAATGTGGTTTACAGCGCTAAATTTAAAGAGAGCGCCGCCGGCAATTTTTTACAATTTATTAATTTAACTCTTTGCCCCTTCGAGGAAAAGCTAATTAACAAAGATATGTTAAGCAAAGCCGAGCTGGAGTGGCTGGCTAGTTACCACCAAAATGTTTACGCTAAGTTGGCTAACTTTGTGGAGCCTAAAGTACAAGAGTGGCTAAAAGAGCTTTGCCGGCCATCTTTATGATTATAAACAAAGCTAAGCCTTTTTTTTCGGTTATTATCCCTGCTTATAACCGCCGGGTTTTGCTTACGCAGGCGGTAGAGTCGGCGCTGGCGCAATCTTTTAACGATTACGAAATAATTATTATTGATGACGGCAGTACAGAGGAGCAGCCAAGCTTTGATGGACTGCCCGTCAGCTATCAAAAAAGAGAGCACTGTGGGTTAGCCGGCGTTGTCCGTAATGCTGGGGCTAACTTAGCCGGCGGCAGCTACCTTGCCTTTTTAGACAGCGACGACCTGTGGCTGCCCAATAAACTAGAGAAACAATATAAACAAATACAACAAAGTGATGACAATACGGCCATCTTTCATTGCCGCGAAGAATGGCGGCGGAGCGATAAAGTGATAAGCCAAGCCAGCCAAAAACATCGGCATGCGGGTGATATTTTTGCCGATGCCTTAATAAAATGTATCGTTGGCCCTTCCACAATGGTAGTTAAGACCGAGCTATTTCGGAGGGCCGGCGGCTTTAGTCAGCTGGAGGTAGCCGAAGATTACGAGCTATGTTTAAAGCTGTTAAGTTACGGCCCGGCGGCTTATATCGATGAACCGCTGGTTATTAAGCGGGCCGGCTTTGGCGACCACTTAAGCGAAAAATATAACGAGATAGAAAGTTTTAGAATAGAGGCTTTATCTCGCCTTTATTATCACTTTGATTTTAATTACTTACACAAAACATTGTTATATAATGAATTATGCCGAAAATTAGCCATCTACATAGCCGGCTGTTTTAAACGTGGTTTATATGATAAAGCTAAACAAAATTTAGCTAAACTTAATGAATTAGCATTAAATATACAATAAGATACTTTGCAATCGAAAGATTTATAATAATTAAAAATAGCTCGTTGCTCTTGATTGTTTACCTTGTTTCTACTATAGTGTAGGCAAGGTAGAGAGTATGTTTAAACAAATTGTTTTGGTGTTATTTTTGCTTAATATGAGTTGGCTTTACGGCCAGCAACAACAATATATTGTTAGTCAGATTAATTTTGTTATCGAAGGCGGTTTAATGGGCGGTAACACCAGCGAGCAAGCGCTTTTAGCACGGTTAGCCCGTACCGAAGGACGGCAAGATGCCGCCAACCAACTTTATGTAGGCCGTACCTTTACCAGCCTTAACGATTTAAACGGGCGCATAAACCATTGGCAGTGGGTGCTTAACGGCCTTAACGCCTTTCGCAGCGCCGCTATTACGTCTCAAATTACCGGGCAAACCGATAGCCAAGGCCGCATTATGGTGCAAATAACTATTATGGCCATCGAAGACGGTAATATGCTGCTTTTGCCTTACCCGCGTATCGATTCTAACACCGGCCTTACCTTTGGCCTAAGGCTTAGGCACTTTAACTTTTTGGGCCTCCTGCGCAGCTTAGAGTGGGATTTTAACTACGTAAACAATAGTGATGGCCGCCAATTTAACAGCGATATTCGTTACCACATTCCTATTATTGCCTTTAACCGCCTTTTTACCTTAAGTTTTAACGCCGGCGGTAATTTTTATCCCGAAAATCCCGAAACCGGCAGCAACGATTTAAAACACGATAGCCGTATCGCTGCCGGCGGTATCGGCCTTGATACTTGGTGGCAGCTTAGCCAAAATATCCGTTTAAATACTTTTGTCCGCCAACAGGTAAGGGTAAATGCTACCGCCATTGATGACAGTTTTCCGGAAGCCACCGACCCCTACTTTTTAACCACTACCGTTGGGCTTACCATACCAGTACCGCTGTGGCAAACACCTATCGGCCATATTTGGTATACCTTTAATAGCGGGTTAAATATGAACTACCGGCTGGAAGACAGTATTCAGGACAGCCGGGCCGGTTATGTGCCTTGGGCAAATAACCGCCTTTCCATCTGGAATGTACAGAACATGGGTAACTTTAGGCATGGCTTTCATGCCAATGCCGGTATCAATACCAGCGTCGATTCCTCAAAGGCCCGGCGGTTTGGCCTGTGGGGCGAAGAACGTGATGGCAGCCCCGAACAATATGCGTGGAACGTTGTTATTGACGCCACCTTTACCGGATTTACTAGGCTAAGCGAGCAATTAGGGATAAGCGGCCGCATCGGTTTTAATTACAGTATCTTCCGCGACCGTCAAGATGGTGATGAAAATTTGGGGCGTTTTGCCCGCGGTATTAGAGACGACCGTATTATCGGCGATATGCTCTTTTTTTGGAACTTAACCTTAATTAATAATGTTTTTTTATGGCAGTTTAGCGGTATTGGCGAGCTGCACGGCCATATTACCTACGATGGTATGCTGGTGCGTAACTATAGGGCCGATTGGCAAAAACCTTACAACGCTTTAGGGCTAGAGCTGGTGTACTACCCCGCTTTTTCTAACAACTTTAGGATTAGAGCCAGCATAGCCGCCGATATTGAAGGGATAATTAATAACTCTAATATCTTCGGCGAAATTTACCGGCCAGAGGCTAACCCGCCGCGCGGTGTAGGCGGCTCGCAATTTGAGATGTTTTTTGGCTTAGAACTTCATTATTAGTGAATAACTAAAAATTAGTGTTAGCAAAAGCGTAACTTTTTTGCCGTTATAGAGGTTGCCGTAAGCAACCTCTTAGCTATTAACTGTTAGTTATTACCTAATTAACCTTTCTTTTATTATTAATAAACCTTTGCAGTTCGCTAATGTTATTAACAATAATTTGCTCGGGCGAAACAATCATTTTACGCTGGCTTACATAAGCATTAAGCACATGGCGTGCAGAATCTACCGAAAGACCAGCCCAGTTGGCCACCGTCTCTACATTAACAGGGATAGCCCGTGCATTTTCGTTGGCAGATTGCGGCGGTAAACCGTCTATTAACATTAATAAAACATCTACCACCTTAGATACATCATCGTCTAGCTGTAATATTTGCAGCTGCCGTCTTTGGTCGTAAATACGTTTAGAAAATAATTTAAGCAAAGCTATACACATAGTAGGGTTATTTTTAACCAAAAGGCCAAGGTTTTCTTTGGTAAAAGAAAGCACGGTACTTTCTTCTAAAGCTATAGCTGTACTGTTACGCGGGTTATCGTTAAGGATAGACATTTCGCCAAAAAAATCACCGGCTTGTAAAATGGCTATCGTTTTTTCGGTATCACCAATTACCCGCATCAGTTTAATGCGGCCGCCCTTGAGCATAAAAAATTTATCGCCTATTTCGTGCTCGCAAAAAATAATATCGCCGGCTTTGTAGGTTATTGCAAACCTATTTAACGAGTTACTTTCCATCATTATCCTCCGTAAGCCTTAATAATCGGCCCTATTTTAGTCTTAAGCGGCGAACCTTCTGCCAGTAAATCGTAAAGTTTTTTATAAAAAATTACGGCCAGCTTTTTATCGTTTAAAGCTTCGTAACTGCGCGCCATCAATAATAAGGCATTGTTAATCAGGGGGGATTCGGGATATTTAGGAAAAAACGCCGACAAGTGCTCGATAACATCTTGATATTTTTTTAAATTAAAAAAGGCCTCACTCATATAATATTCGCTCTGGGCCAAATATGGCTCGAAGCTTTTATCGGTTTCACGCACAATACGGCCAAACTTTAAGATACTCGGCGCATATTTTTTTTGGTCAAACAAAACCTTTGCCTCATTAAATAAAGACTCGGCCTCGCTAATAACGGCGCTGCCGGCAGCTACCACCCCTTTAATTTTAGAGTAAAAACGTTCTTCGGCATCTTCGTTGCCGCCGATACGGCTTTGCGAATATTCTATTTTAGCTTTGGCATCGCCGGCGTATTTACCGGCCGGATAAGCCTTTAGGTAACGTTTAAAACTTTCGTTACTTTGGCGGTAAAGACGGTTTTTTAAAAAATAAAGCCCCACGCTATAAAGACCGGTTTCGGTATCAACGGCATTACGCTCGTCTTTTTGGCGCATATAACTTTGAATTTGTTGATGCACATCACTTAATTGCTTGCTATAATTACGCAGCAATTTTAACGTAATATCGCTGTGTTTTTTAATTATTTCTTCAAATTCGCCATAATTAAGCAAAACAATTTCGCTGGGGATTAAAGCCATCGCCGTTTCGTCTTGCGGCAAATTGCCTAAAGCGCTGCGCACACCAAAAAAATCGCCAACTCCTAAAGTACGCTTATCCCCCGATGAGTTATCATCATTTAACGAAGAAATATCATCTTGAAAGGTAATAGCCACCTTACCCGACTTTACTACATAAAAAGACGAAGTACGGTCGCCCTTAAAGTAAATAACACTATTTGTTTTATATAAAAGACTTTTGGACACGTTTTATTTTCCCGCCCTTTTAGATAGCGTAAGTATAACACAAAAATTATCTTTTAGCAATCGCTAAAAACGGAGGGTAAAAAATTAATAATTGGGAAGGCAAAAATTCTTAATTATTACTTTTTAATTCGGCCGCCTCTATCCTTTTAGCTACTTTCTCTCTAAAGCCGGCCGGAGGTTCTTCGCCGTCTAACATCTGTTTAAAAGCCCCAGTTAAATAATCCATATTAAGCCAATCTTCGTCGTCATCATTAACCGGCTTGGCCGGCTGCTTATCTTTACTCTCCGGCCTATCTTGATGATTGTTCTTATCCTCCGGCTTAGTTTTAGCAGAGCTTGGGGCGGGTTTAGCTTTGTTATTCACTTTGACCGGAGGTAACTTCATTTCGTCCTCTTCTTCCTCATCATCGGCTTCTTCTTTGGCTAAGTAATCAAACAAAAATCTTAAAGCTTTACCATGCCGGTTATTGTAAGCTTCTTCTAAT
>WRBN01000005.1 GCA_009784515.1 Spirochaetaceae bacterium
CCGATTTTGCCGATGGTGAGGTGGCCCGGCTTAGTTTTCCTAATAATTTAAGCAGTCTTAAAAACGGCCGGGCAGGTAATGCTCTTTTTGCCTTTAACGAAGAAGGTAAACAATGCGAACTTACTTTGCGTTTACTTAAAGGTTCGGCCGACGATAGGTTTTTAAATGGCTTGCTGAGCGATATGTTACAGCAAGGAGTAGCCTTTAAGCTGCTTAACGGCAAGCTGGTTAAAAAGTTGGGCGATGGTTACGGCCATATTCAGGAAGAGCAATATCTTTTAACCAACGGGGCCTTTAAACGCGGAGTAGACAATCAAAGTAACGCCACTGGGGCGGTAGAGCAGGCGATAGCTGTTTATCAATTACACTTTAGCGCCGCACCGCGTTTAATCGCTTAAATAAAGAGTAATTTTTATAGGAGAAACAACAATGACTAAAATTTTACCCAGCGGCGCCGAGCTGCAATTTGCCGGCCCGCCCTTTAATGAAGCTGTGGCTTTATTAGAGGCGGTACTAAAAGAAGGGCAAAACTTTAATTTAACCCTAGAGAGTTTAAAAACTTTGGCAAAGCTAAATATAGATGATATTTTAACGGCAGATAGTTTTAATCAATTTAAAACAATGATAATTGCTTTGCTTACCAGCCCACAGGTGCTAAAGGCTTTAAAGAGTTGCGGGGCGAGAGCTTTGTATAATAACAGCCGCCTTAATAACTTTGAGTGCCTAGAGGAGGAGGATAAGAGGCAAGATTACTTTTTTATATTGTTTAATTTGGCCGGCCAGAGTTTAGCCCCTTTTTTCAAAGGCCTCGCTATTGCTTAGTTAATAGTAGCGAGGCTGCCTCTACAGCTATTAGGCCGCCGGTAAATTTTAACGGCGGCGAATATCGGGCGGTGCTTTATCAGCTGGCTTATTGCGGCTACGGCAGTGTGGCCGGCTTGCAAAAGATGCCTGCCGGTGAGGTAATGGATATTTGGCACTACGAATGTTTTAGGCATAGTTATAAACAAGCTTTTATCGAGGCGAATAGGCAGGGGTAGGTATTTTAATTTTTAAAGGGTTAGTTCCCCGCCTTTTAGGGGCGGGGAATGTTATTTTAAAGGTAGCTATCCCTTTATCGATAGCAAAGGTGAACAAAAGCGCTGGGCCACCTTGACACTAACTAGGTAAACTTGTATCATTCCAAAAAAGATGAAACGTTCTTACATTATTGCTAGTGTTATGAAATGGGTGTTACTAGCCTTTACAATGATAGCGGCCGGTACTACTTTTTTTATTGTCATTTTTATAGCGATGCGCGGGTTACCGCTTTTTGCTAGCTTTTCGCCGTTGCAATTTTTGTTTAGCGCCAGCTGGCTGCCCACCGCCGCTGAGCCTAGCTTTGGTATAGCAGCCTTTATTGTAGGTACTTTTCAGGTAACTTTACTGGCTTTAGTTATTGCCATTCCGATTAGTTTAGCTTCGGCCATTATTATGGCTTATCTTACCCCGCCTAAAATAGCGGGTTTTTTTCGTTTAATGGTTAGCCTTTTAGCCGGTATTCCTAGTGTGGTTTATGGCTTTTTTGGTATAGTGGCCGTAGCCCCGTTTATCCGCGAGCATATTGGCGGTAACGGTTTTAGTATTTTAACGGCCGGTGTTATATTGGCGGTAATGATTATCCCTACTATCGTGAGTGTTAGCGAAACCAGCTTGCGTGCCGTAGCCGATGAGATTAAAATGGGCAGCTTAGCGCTTGGGGCCACTTTGTGGCAAACTATTGTGCGTGTGTTGCTGCCATCGGCTAAAAGCGGTATTAGCGCCGCCATTGCTTTAGGTATGGGCCGGGCGATGGGCGAAACTATGGCCGTGCTTATGGTAGCCGGTAATGCCCCAGTCATTGCCCGAAGTTTAACCGGTATGGGGCGTACTTTAACGATGAATGTGGTAAACGAAATGGGCTATGCCAGCGGCACCCATTTATCGGCGTTGTTTGCTACGGCTTTAGTGGTGGTGGTTTTGGTGCTGCTGCTAAATTTATTGGTATCTTACATTAATAGGGAAAGCAAAAAATAATGGCTTTACGTTTTAAACGGCGCAAAAAAGTGCAAGAAAAATTTGCCTTTGCTTTACTTTATCTGCTGGCTTCGTTGGCTTTTGTGGCTTTATTTGGCATTTTAGGTTTTATTTTAGTGCGTGGCTTTTGGACCGATACCAACGATTTTTCGCAGTTTTTAGCCGAAACCTCCGAGAGTTATCTTTATAACGATGAAGAATGGCAGCTGGTGGTTAATAGAGGAGTGCGGCTTAGGCGCATAACTACCGCCCAAATGAACGATGTGGCCGATGGTAATTTAATTAATTATACTAATTTAAGTGGGCAAGATTTATTTATTAGGCCTATGGTATTAATTAATACCGAGCAATTAACAGAGGCGCAAGCCCACCTCCAGCAGCTCGGGGCTTTTATTTATGGCCCGCAAAATTTAACCGGCCGGCTTGTCGGTGGCAGGGTAGTGCCGGTTAGGCAGTGGCAGTTAGTGGCTAATAACGCTGTTTTTGGGGATAGACGCACGATTGCTACCTTAACGGCGGCCGAGCAGCAGCAGTTGTTAGAGGGCGGGATAACTAATTGGCAGCAGCTTAACGGTGAGAATTTAGCCGTTATTAAAGCTTATAGCCTTGCCGAATTACAGGCTAATCCTAGCGCTTTTATGCAAACCACTTTTTTTGAATCTAATCAGTTAGATGATGTACGGGTTATTAATGTGTGGGCCCGGCGGCAAGAGCCCAATTTAACGCTTAGTATGCTTATAGAGGCGCCGCGTATGGCTGGGGCCGCCGGCGGTTTTTCTACCATCATTTTAAATACCATTTATATGATAGCTTTATCGCTGCTGATAGCGGTACCTTTTGGCGTAGGCACAGCCATTTATTTAACGCATTACGCCAAAAAAGGCAAACTGGTTAAAGTACTACGTACTTTAATTGATATTTTAGCGGGTATTCCTAGTATTATTTTTGGTTTATTTGGGTTTATTATTTTTGTGGGGATACTGGGTTTTGGGATTGGTTTATTAAGCGGCTGTTTAACTTTAAGTTTAATGTTGTTGCCTACTTTAATGAAAAATGCCGAAGAAGCCTTAAAGACGGTACCGGCCGGTTATAAAGACGGCAGCCTTGCTTTAGGGGCTAATCTATGGCAAACGGTTTTTTTTGTGCTTATTCCGGCGGCACGTAACGGGATACTTACCGGTATTGTTTTGGCGGCCGGGCGGGTAATGGGCGAAAGCGCCGCTTTAGTGCTTACTATGGGCTTTGATTACGGGGCGGCCAGCTCGCTGTTTAGCAGCAGCCGGGTATTAACCACCCACTTATATATGTTAATCCGCGAAGGTATCTCTATCGAAAGAGCTTTTGCGGTGGCGGCATTACTGGCCATTATTGTGCTGGTTACCAACTTTTTAGCCAGTAAGTTAATTAGTGGGCGCAAAAACGCTTAAAAAAGCAGGAGAACCAATGGAAACTAATATAGTTTTTGAGGTAAAAAATTTATCGTTATTTTATGGAGCGTATCAGGCTTTGCATAATATTTCGTTAAATATAAATAAAAACAAAGCAACGGCGTTAATTGGGCCATCGGGCTGTGGTAAAACCACTTTTTTAAGAACCCTTAACCGCATGCACGAACTTATAGAAGGCTGCCGTATAGAGGGTAAAATTCTTTTAGAAGGGCGCGATATTATTAAAGATTACGATGCCATTAATTTGCGCAACCACGTGGGTATGGTTTTTCAAAAACCCAACCCTTTTCCTATGACTATTTACGATAACATTGCTTACGGGCCGCGCTTGCGCGGGGTTAAAAAGCGCCATTTGCTTGATGAAATTATCGAAAAAGCCCTTAAAGATGCCAACTTATGGAGCGAAGCCAAAGATAGGCTGCGCCGCAGCGCGCTTGGCCTTTCGGGCGGGCAGCAGCAGCGCCTATGTATTGCCCGTGCCCTTGCCACCGAGCCCAGCGTGCTGTTAATGGACGAGCCGACCAGCGCCCTCGACCCGATTTCCACCGGCCATATCGAGGAGCTTATCGATAGCTTAAAAGAAAAATATACGGTAGTAATTGTAACCCACAATATGCAGCAAGCGGCGCGTATTTCGGATTATACGGCCTTCTTTTTGTTAGGCCATATCGAAGAAGCCGGCGAAACAACGCAAATTTTTAGTAAACCTAAAAGTAAGAAGACCGAAGATTATATCTCGGGGCGTTTTGGCTAAGCGGAGGAAAGATGACACGTACACGATTTACCAAAAAATTAGTAGAAATAAGAATGGCCGTAGTAACTATGCACGAGCTGGTGGAGCAGGCTTTAAAATCGCTTATCCCTGTCCTTCAAAATGGTTTACTAGATGAAGCCGAACGTATTAAGGCCGGCGATGTAGAAATTAATAAATTAGAAGGAAAAATCTTCGATTTATGCGCTAGCGCTATCGTTACCGAGCAGCCGGTAGCCCAAGATTTACGGCGGGTTATTTCGTCTTTAAAAATTGTGGCCGACCTTGAACGTATCGGCGATTATGCCGCTAACATAGCCAAGCAGCTGCTTAGCTACCCGCATTCGGTACGCGTGATTAAAGAGGTAGATTTTTTACCAATGATTGAGCAAGGCGTTGCTCAGCTTAGCTCGGCTATCAGCAGTTATGTGAATGATGATACCGGCGAGGCGCGGTTAGTGGCCGCCGAAGACCGTAAGATGGATAAATTATTTGATGAAGTAATGGAGCGGGTAGCTAACGAACTGGCCGGGCAAAGCGAACCGGCCCGCGAATCTTGGCTGCAAATAGCTATTATCGGCCGTTACCTCGAGCGACTGGGCGACCATGTAACCAATATTTGCGAGTGGACCGTTTATAGCGTAGAGGGCGAACTGGTAGAGCTTTAATTTAATAAGCTCATTAAACCATTTTCACTTAAACTTAAACTAGCCTCCCCATTACTAATCTCTAACACCCCCTTCTTTAGGTGAAGGAGCCGCCCTCATAGTCCTCTCCCTATCAGGCCGCGCCGGGTTTAACGACATTCCTACAGGTGAAAGTTAAAAGTTAAGAATTAAAAAACTTTCAGTTATCAGTTTTCAACTATCACTTGGCTTTTAGCCGGGTTGACGGCGGTAATAATACCTAGAAAATTAAGAAGTAAGAATTGGAAGGCGCTAGTTCTTAATTATTAATTCTTACTTTTTAATTAAAATACATTAGCCGGGCTAGGAAACACCAAAGCTGTGCCGCGTAAAAGGGCGGCTTCGGGACTGTTGGGGAAAAGAGTTTGGATACGAACCACCAGCGGCATGGCCTCGTTTATTTGCCTAAGCCGTATATGGTAGCGGTAAATAGCAAACAGCAAAGCGGCATCGGCGTGGTTGCCAATAAAGTTATTTTCATTTTGTAACAATCTTGTGCCGGCAGTGGCATTACCTTGCAGGCCGTAGATGGTAAAAGTTAGGCTTAAAGCCCGGTTTCTTTCGTTATTATTAAGCGGCATACGTGCCAGCTGATTAATTATGGCTATAGCTACGCTAAGTTCACCCAACTCGATGGCTAAAAAGCCGGCTCTAAGCGCTAAAAGATGGTTGACGGGGCGGCTGTAAAAGTAAGCCTGTTGGTAAGCTAATTGCGCCTCTTTTAAATTACCGGCTAACTCGTGGCTAATAGCTAATTGGTGGTTAAGGGCACTGCGCTCTTCTAAGCTTAAGGGCCCCTCCAAACGTTGCTGCAAAGCGCTAATATTAATGTTGTTTTGCCCCCAGCTAAGAGGGGCCATAACAAATAAAAGAGAGCCTAATAGGTATTTAAACATAGTACTCCCCTTATGATATTAACGGCTAATGTTAATGGTAGATACCGTAGCTAAAGTGGTTCTATCCATAATAACAATTTGACCGCGCCCGGTGTAGGTAGCATAAATAAAGTTACCGTAAACAGTTATGGTGGTATCGGCATCTAGCTGGGCAACACTGGTAGCCGTTAAGTTAAGCTGTTGGTCAAAACGGCCTAAGAAGAAGTTATTGCCAACCACAGTTACCGCCAAAATATTACCGGCATCGTTGACGATAAAACTATTCCAGTAAATATTTTGCCCTTCGCTGTTGTGGATAGGCTGTAAGGTTTGCAAATCAAACATTGTTAAGTTATGGCCGGAGGCATGGTTTACGTCCATCGCGGTGATAGAGACAACCCCGCCGCTAAAAGCTAAAAATTGCCGGCTGCATATTTCCAGCGAGCTGGTAGCCATTATCTCGCCGGCTACCGGGTTAATGGCCAGTAAACGATTACGGTAATGGCCGTTTAAAAAACGTTCCGATACGTCCATAAAGTAAAAGATACCGCCTACCATCGGGCTAATACCATCTAGCTGTTGCTGGGCTTGGGCTAACTGCTGTTGAGTATCCACCAAAGTTTGGGCGGTGGTAGCAGGGTCGGCAATGGCTTGCTGCGTAGCTTGGTCAACGGCCAGTTGTTGTTGCTCTTGCTGTATTTGCTGGGCAATTTGCTGGTTTTCGGTGGCTAACTGCTCATTTTGGTTTTGCAACTGTTCGGTTTGCTGCTGAGTTTGGTCGGCGGCTTGCTGAGCCTCTTCAGCTTGCTGCTGGGCTTCCTCGGCTTGTTCTTGGGCCTCATCGGCCGTTTGCTGAGCTTGGTTGGCTGCTTGTTGGGCTTGATTGGCTTGTTCTTGTAGCTGGGCGGCATTAGGGTCGCCGGCAGCTAAAGCTTCATCGGCGGCCTGCTGAGCTTGGTCAGCTGCTTGCTGGGCTTGGTTAGCTTGCTCTTGGGTTTGATTAGCCTGTTGTTGGGCTTGGTCGGCTTGCTGGCCTGCTTGTTCAGCTTGCTGTTGCAGCTGCGGCAGTTGCTCTTGGTTTTGGGCAATTTGCTCTTCGTTGGCAGTAATAGCGGCTTCGTTTTGGTCGATAGCATCGGCCCTAATCTCTTGTAAGGCCTCGCGCATATCAATGGCCATATCGGCCTCTTCGTTGCGGGCTGCCGCCGTTACCTCGCTGCCAAGCACACTAATGGCCATTGTAGAGGCATCTACTAACGGAATAATAAAAGCGGTATTCCCGGCCCATTCATTCCAAAAGCGCGAAATACCGGCGTTTTGTGCCGTTACGTAATTAAAGACGGCAGGTTTGTAAACGGTTTGTAAAAAAGCTACATCGCCACGGTAAACGGCGTTGTAAAAAGAGAGGAAGTAAGCTAACACATTAGCATCTTCAAAGCTGTAATCGTAACGTGCCTGCAAAAAGCCGGCAACAATTTGCCGTACATTACGGATATGGTCTACCCTTGCTTGAGGGTCTATAAATAAAATGGCTGCCGAAAAAAGGCCGTCGTTAATATCATCGCTTACCTCTATAATAGAGTAGCGGTTGTTAATGGTATGCAGTTGGTTAGGGGTAGCCGACGAGGCTAGAGCCAAGCCTTGCCCAATGGCCCGTATTTGCGAGGCGCTTTCGTTGACGGTAACGGGGCCGGTAAAGTTGACAAACTGTATATTAGCATTACGCGTGCGGTAAATTTCTTCCACCGCAACTTCTAGGGCGTTTACCAAAAATATGCTGATAAACAGGCCAATTATCAGCCCTAATATACCTTTTTTCATCTTTTTTTATCCTCCACACTTTTTTACTTTATCGGCATTTTAACTGCTGCGCATAAATAAAAATTAACCATATATAAGGCTAGAAAAAATGATTAAAATTATGGTATATTTTAGTGGCGAATAGCCGGTTAAAGGGTAGTAAAGCAGCTGTATTTATGCTATATTGTATTATAAACTGAAATTTAAATAAAATGTTGTAGTCTAATCTAATGCGTTTTTCAATAAGGAGTTTTTTGTTATGATAAAGTTAAAGCTTAAAGGTTTTAGTATTTTAACTATCTGTGGTGTCTTAACTGTGCTGCTCTCCATAGGGGCGTTGGTTACCGGTTTGTTTACGCGCAACCGGGCTTTTGATAGCTCGGTTTATATTGCGTCCGGCGAAGCCAAGAGTATCTCTATCTCTACCGAGATGATATTTACCAATAAGTTTAACCATAGCGAAGCTATTGCCAGTGTGGTGCGTAATAATATTATCACCATAGCTCCCGAACAAAGGCGCGAAATAGTAAGCGGTAACGTTACGCGTTTTGTGCAAAGAATTAGAGATAATTTTGATTATTTATATGTGGTGCTGGAACCTAATGCCCTTGACGGCCTAGACAATCAGTTTATCGGCATTTTGGGCAGCGACCAAACGGGCCGTTTAGCTCTTTTTTATAATGGCAGAGGGCAGCTTTTGGATTTGCGCAGCGAGGTTTTTAACAGCAATTTATCTTATTATGCCGATGCCTTTCGCAGCGGCCGGCCGCAGTTGATAGAACCTACAGAGGTACGCGGCACGTCATCTATTACGGTAAGTGTGCCCATTACCAATGCCGAAGGGCAAAACATTGGGGTAGTAGGTATGGCTTTAAGTGTGGCGCAATTGCAAGATTATCTTATTAGCCGTGTGATTGAGATGTTTGGCCGTAGCGAAGGCATTTATAGTAATGTGATGACGCCTACTTTTTCCTCTATCGCCGGGATTCAGGGCAGCACAGCGGCTTATTTAGCTAATATTTGGCCGGCCCATATTGTGCAGCCGCTAGAGCGCTCCATTACTAACGGTACATCGTATCAAGGTGTTTTTTGGAATAACCGTATGCAAGACGATACTTTAATAGTAACTTACCCTTTAAGGATACCGGGGATTGATACCTTGTGGAGCGTAGGTTTTATCATTCCTATGACTATTGTTAATATCCCGGCCAATACGGTTTTGTTCTTTTCGTCATCTATTACCTTTTTTACTCTTTTAATATCTATCGTTATGGTTTTTATTTTAATGAGCTCTATTGTTAAGCCCATTACCAAAGTGGAACAATTAGCTAATACCATATCCAGCGGAGATTTGCGCTTAGATGTTGATGAAAAACTTTTAAAGCGGCACGATGAAATTGGCGGTATGTCTAAGGCTTTAAACCAAATGAAGCAGCAGTTAACCACCGTTATTGTTAATGCGCAGGCCAATACAAAGGCCGTTAGCGCCGGCAGCACCGAAATTAACGCCGCCGGCGCCAACATTGCGCATGGTAGCAGCGAGCAAGCGGCCAGCGCCGAAGAGATAGCCGCCAGCATAGAAGAAATGGCCAGCACCATTGTCAGTAATACTGAAAATGCCAATAATACCGAAAAAATTGCCGAAGAAGCTGCTCAAAATGCTTTAGCCGGCGGTGAAGCCGTAACTAAAACCATTACCGCGATGCGGGCCATTGCCGAAAAAATTGGTGTTATTGAGGGTATTGCCAGTCAAACCAACTTACTGGCCCTTAACGCCGCCATCGAAGCCGCTCGTGCCGGTGATGCCGGGCGCGGGTTTGCCGTTGTGGCCGGTGAGGTGCGCAAACTGGCCGAACGCAGCGCCCTTAGCGCCACCGAGATAAGCGCCCTCTCTAAAGAGAGCTTAATTATTGCCGAAAATGCCGGCAGTTTAATTACCGAGATTGTGCCGCAAATTCAACAAACGGCCGGGCTGGTACAAGAAATTGCCAGCGCCAGCCGCCAGCAACGTTTAGGGATAGACCAAATAGAAAAAGCCATGAGCCAATTAGATGCCACCACTCAAAATAATGCGGCCAGCGCCGAAGAGCTAGCTAGCAGCGCCTCTGTACTTATTGAGCAAACTAGCGCCCTGCAAAGAGAAATTGACTTTTTTAAAACCAATGCAGGAAGAAGTACTGCGGCTTTGCCATCACCTAGTCTACCGGCAGCTAGCCCTAAAATTAGCGCTGCTTCCAAACCAACAAGCGCCAAACCTTATAATCCTGCCGCCGTTAAACCAGTTAAGGCTCCTCCACCTAAACCCATTATAAAGAACGAAGTTAAAAAAGAGCTGTCCAAAGCAAGCCCTGCTAAAAGTAAGCCTTTACCGGCTTCGCCTACCGCAACCGATGATGACGATTTTATTAGTTTTTAATTAAGTGTAAAATAAATTAAAAAGTGAGAATTTTTATTTCTTACTTCTTAATTTTTACTGCTTTAAAGAGAGGTTTTAAGCTCTATATCGCCATTTAAATAACAAATAAATACTTTACATTAGTAATATATGCCAAAACTCATTCATTATCAATACAATTAGGTTATGTATCATAACTATGAAAGCTAACAAAAAATAAATCCCCTTAATGAATAAGGGGATTTATTTTAATTAATTTGAGGTATTAAAAAATATTTAAAAATTCCAAGCATAACCGGCGCGTAAAGCTACAAAATCGCGGATAAGGCGGTAATCAAGGTACCCATTGGTACTGTTGTAAAAATCTAGGCTAATACCAAAACGGCTGCGTAAGGCAATAATTAAACCACCGGGGCCAATAGGCAGTTCGATACCGGCTTCGGCTACACCGGCAAAATCCATATAAGGAAAGCCGACCGAAGTGTCATCGGCACTGCTATGTACCATAAAGCTATAGCCAATTTGCCCGCCAAGACTAGCGTAAAGATTGGCTAGCGGTATATTAATACGAAATAGAGTCTCTACCCCTAAGCTATTTATTTGGGTAGTAATATCGTTTCTGCTGGAAGTTTCCCAACTGCTCCAGCTGCCATCGGTACGTTCACGCGTTCTATGGTCGCTGCCAAGACTGTTAAAACCGCCGAAAGCTACGGCCACTTGTAAAGCCATAAGCGGATTAAAATTTAAATTAACAAAAAGCTCAATACCATTGGCTAACCCAAAATCCCTTACACTGGTGGCATCGCTGCCACTACCGGTAAAAGCAACGCTGTCAACAAAACCAATACCGCTGCCACCTTTTACACCAAGACCAACTCCTACTGCATAACTATTAGTTGCTATTAAACTAAGCAATACTAATAAAGCTATTTTTTTCATTCATTATCTCCTTTTATTTTTAATAAAAAATATTATACTTTATTTTTAGATAATTGTAAATACCTAAATTTATTTGTTATAATGAATATTGCTAAGTGTAATTGTTGTAAATATATAAAAGAGTAGTTATGTAATTTTTAAATGCTAAAAAATTTAGTTCTTAAGGTTTTGGGTTTTTTAATAAAAAAGCCTCCTTCATTAAAAAGGAGGCTTATAAAAATTATTTATTTAAACGGTGCTTAATTTTGTAGTTAAGCTCTTTGTGCCAACCGGCAATTAAGCCGCCAAGTAAATCTTGTACCGCTATATCGTTAGCAGTGTTACCGCTAAAATCGTTAAATAACTTAACGGCTAAATCGATAAGTTTACCGTATTCGGCTTCGGCAATTTTTAAGGCCTCCGGTGCGGTAAATTTTTTGTAAGGCATAGCGGGGATAGCTCCTAAAGCGGGGGTTTCACCCACACTATAGGCCAGCTCGATTACATCATCGTATTTTTCAAAAAGGTCGGTGTACAGGTCGCTAAATAAAAGGTGTAGGCCATCAAAACTACTGCCTTCGCCGCTAACGGCCCCAAAATGAATACTATGAAAGAGCTGCTCAGTCTCCTTCATTTTATTTGCAAGTTCAGCTATATTTGCCATTTGTTTAATCTCCTATGTTTTTAGGTTAAACTACCTTTAAGAATTTGTCAATACTTTTCGGCTAAAAAATGAGAATTATTATTAATTTAATTTTTAATTAAGATGATTATTATTTTTGTTTAAGATATGAAAGTGTTATAACGCTGATTATTAAATATTATTTATAAAAACACTTTTCAAAGAGGAGGTTTTGTGGTATACTACTCAAGCTAATCATTTTTATCTTTGATACACTTGGTTAAGTATTTGGATTATGGAGGTCATATAATTATGACAAAAGTTAAAAATTTACGCGGAACTGGTGGTTCCAGTACTAATTGGAAAGAGTATTGGGAAAAAGCAACTGGTAGAAAATTTGGGGATTGCTCACGAGAGGGTTGTAATGAAAAAGCGACTGATGGCGCCCATGTTAAAAAAGTAGGAGAAACTAATAAGCCATATATCGTGCCATTATGCCATACTTGTAATTTAGATTATGAAAGTGAATTTAATGTGAGAGATGCTGATTTAGTGCCAGTAAATTAATTTTTAAACAAAGCCTGTCAAAGCAGGCTTTAATTTTCAGTTTTAAAATTTCTGTAAATAACTAAAATTTATGTTTAAATCTTCAAAGATTTGCATCTTAATATCGGTTTGGTCGCGGTAAATACTTTCGGTATAACGGCCCTCGTCATTTAGTAAATAACAGTACACCCAGTAAGGGTTACGCACCACCCAATATTTGCACACCCCGGCCCGTTCGTAAGTAAGACGCTTTTTGCCTAAATCTTGTTTTAAGGGTAGCAGGCGAGCCTATTTCAATCACCAAGTTTGGTGCGTCTTCCATCTGGCGGGAGGTTGTCGTAATCTTCTATAGTGTAATAACGGTTTGCTGTAAGAGAGATATTGCCTATAATTATAGTATAGTTTACTTACAGGTAACTGTCAATGAAAAAAAAGACGGGCTAGGCCCGTCTTTTAAGCAATATTATTAAGGAGGTAACCTTTAACTATTTAATGATTGATGTGCTCCTCGTGCTAAAAAGCTTAAACGGTTGGCGATGTTTACCTCGCTGCTGCCGGCGTCCATATCGATGAACAACAGATTAAGTTTAGGGAAACGTTCCTTTAGTTTTTTCTCCAGCCCTTTGGCAATAATATGGTTGGCGATACAACCAAAGGGCTGCAAGCAAAGCACATCGTTAATGCCGTCTTCTATAAAGGTTACAATATCACCGGGTAGCAGCCAGCTTTCGCCAAATTGTATCATAAGGTCGATGGCAGTGGCGGCGTTTTCACCCAAGTGCACAATATCGTGGATAGGGCTAATGGTTAGTTTACTGCCTTCAATAACTTTGTTGGCTTTTTTAACTAATCCGGCTGTAAGCACACGGGCTAACTTTAAGGTTAAGAGCCCTTTAAAGCTATGTTCCTCCACATGAACGCTGGCGTTATATTTGCTTTCCACAATGGTAGATAAAAAGAAGTTAATAAGCGGCGGCAGTTCGGGCTCAATACCGTGCTCGATGAGCCACTGAGCAGTATAGTTATTGCTAAATTCGTTAAATTTAACGTAAATTTCACCCACAATCCCCACACGCGGCATGGCCTCTGTTTTGCATTCAATTTTATTAAATTCTGCCACTGCTTCTGCCGCTAACTTAAAGATATGGCCACTATGCTTGTAGTCGACACTTTTGCGGCCAAGCTCAATATACTTATTGGCTACCTTTAAAGCCCCGCCTTTAACTACTTCGCGGCTGGCTGTAGCCCAATAAAGTTTAGCTAAAATATCGCCGTAAAGAATACCAAGCAGGCAGTTCAACATAAAATCTGTGCGTTTAAAGATAAAGCCGGGCTGCTCGTGCATACCGCCTTTCGCATCAACGTGAGTAGTAATGGTTACAATGGGAACTTCGGCAAAGCCTGCATTAACGAGGGCTTTTTTTAGCATACTTACATAGCTGCTGGCACGGCACTGGCCGCCGGTTTGGGTTAAGGCGACGGCGGTTTTGGCTGTGTCATAGTTACCGCTTTGCAGCGCTTTAATGAGGTCGCCAATGACAATGGTAGCGGGGTAGCAAATATCGTTGTTGGCGTAGGCTAACCCCACATCGATACTGGCCCTATCGGGCATAGGTAATATCTCTAGCTGGTAGCCGGCTTTACGGAATGGCTCCACAATAAAGCTGGTATAAAAGGGGTTAAACTCCGGCGCAATGATGGTGCGGATTTTATCGTCCAGCTCAAAAATTTTTGGGCTAATCCTTTCCGTTTTTTTACCGCTAAAGCCGACGTCTCGCATTTTAAGGCTTTCAATCATACTGCGGATACGCAGCTTGACGGAGCCTGGGCTGGTTATTTCATCAATTTTAATAAGAGTTGGGTTTTTACCGTAACTGTTAAGCAGGGTTTTTACCTCATCAACTACCACCGCGTCCGGGCCGCAGCCAAAGCTATTCATCTGTACAACTTGCACATTGGCTTGCTGTGCCGCCCATAAAGTGGCCTCATAAATACGGTTGGGGTAACCCCATTGCGTGAGCACCTCTACTTCATCAAGGCCGGGTCGTTCGTCTAGCGGCAGGCAGTCTTCGGTAAGTACGTGTACGCCCAGCGCGCTAATCATCTCCGGTAATTTATGGTTGACGAGGCTATCCACGTGATAGGGACGGCCCAATAACATAATGACAAGGCTGTTACCGGAACGGGCTTTAGCGATAACTTCTGCGGCCTTAAGCTGCAAGGTTTCGTTATAATCGGCTTTAGATTTTAAAGCAGCTTTGTAAGCTTTTTTAAAGGCGGCCTCCGGCACTTTAAGTATGTCAACAAAGTAAGCTTTCGCACTGTCATATTGAAGCTTAGGGGTATTAAAGGCCATCGGTGGCTTATCAAAAGGGATACCGTATTTGGCCTGCGGGTTAATGGCGCTGGCGATAACCTCTGGGTAGCCGGTAACCACCGGACAGTTGTATTGGTTGAGGGCATCTTCGTATTCGGTTTTACCAAAAAAGACCATGGGGTAAAAAATGCGGTCTACTTTGGCTTCGCACAGCTCGATGATGTGGCCGCCGGCAATTTTGGCGGGGAAGCAGATATTTTCGCTCATCACGCCGCCGTAACCTTTTTCGGCCAGCGCCACCGTGCTGGGGCTGCTAAGTACTACATCAAAGCCGCAGTGTGTGAACAAGGTGTGCCAGTAGGGGTAATCCTCCCACATATTGAGCACACGCGGGATACCAATGCGTCCTTTTTTAGTCGATACGGCCTCATTGGGACGGTTAAAAAGTAGCTCACGTTTATAATCGTGCATATTAAAGCCAATTTCATCGGAATTTAAATGATTGGTAAAATTTTTTTCACATTTATTACCGCTGTAAAATTTGCGGCTTTCACCCTCAAAGCTAATTTGAGTAATTTGGCACAAATTTTCACAGCCGCTACACTGTAAGCTACGGCGTGTGTTATTTTTAGCTTGGTCTAAATGGGTAAAGCCAATAAAAGTAGATTTTTCACCGTCTTTATAACGCTCTAAAGCTGTTAAAGCCGCGCCATAAGCGCCCATTAGCTCACAAATATCGGGGCGGGTAACTTCGTGCCCCACAATTTTCTCCAGCGCACGCAGCACGGCGGGGTTTTTAAAGGTGCCGCCTTGCACCACAATGTTGTCGCCCAGCAGGCTCATATCGGTAAGCTTTAAAACTTTATTAAAACAGTTTTTTACCACGCTGTAGGCAAGGCCGGCGCTAATATCACCTTGCGTGGCCCCTTCGCGTAAGCTTTGTTTTACTTTACTGTTCATAAACACGGTGCAGCGTGTACCTAAATCGCCCGGGTTTTGAGCAAGGCAAGCGGCTAAGGCGAAATCTTGCACACTTAGGCTAAGATTTTTAGCAAAAGTTTCGATGAAAGAGCCCGAGCCGGAGGAGCAGCTCTCATTAAGCTCAAGATTGTTAATAATGCCATCATTAATAAAGATGGCTTTCATATCTTGCCCGCCAATATCCAAAATGAAGCTGACGTTAGGGTTAAAGTGGCTGGCGGCGCGGTAATGGGCGATGGTTTCTACCAAGCTATCATCAAACTTGAAGGCAAAGTGGGTAAGTTCCTCACCGTAACCGGTGGTGGCGCTGCGCAAGATGGTAGGGTTGGTAACGCCTAAGGTAGCCAGCTCATCACGCACGGCACTTAGGCCGCGATGGACGGCATCGATGGGGTTTCCATTATTAGGACTGTAATTACGGGCTACCACTGCGCCATCTTTATTGATTAATACAATCTTAGTGGTAGTACTCCCGCTATCTATCCCTAAAAAATATTGATGGTTTTTAACATGCAGCGGCTCGGCTTTGGCCACCACATCTTGGCTGTTCTTTTTAGTTAGCCATTCCTCAAATTTTTTATTATTCTTAAAGAGCGGCTCTAAACGGGCCGATAGCTCGATGGCTACATCTTTGGTGGCGGTAATGCGGTTTATTAGGTTATCAAGCTCTTCTTCCGGCAAATTATTCGTGCTTAAAGCTGCACCTAAGGCCGGGATAAGTTCGGTGTGGGGCATATCAATAACGGCGCTTTCGTTAATTTTTAAAATGTCGTAAAAGGCTTTGCGTAGTTCGCTCATAAAGGTGAGCGGACCGCCGGCAAAGATAATTTTAGGCCGCACATCAAAGCCACGTGTTAAAGCGTTAATGGTTTGAAAGGCTACCGCCCGAAAGATACTGCTGGCAATATCGCCGGCCGGTATGCCGCGTGCGATAAGGTTTTGCACATCGGTTTTAGCAAAAACTCCGCAGCGGCTGGCGATAGGGTAGGTGGTGGCACTGGTTTTGGCTAAATCGTTCAGCTCTTCTACTTTATAGCCCAGCAGGGTGGCCATTTGGTCGATAAAGGCTCCTGTACCGCCGGCGCAAGCGCCGTTCATACGAATATCGGCTTTCATATCGGCGTTAAAAAAGATGATTTTAGCGTCTTCGCCGCCAATATCAATTAAGGTACGGCAATCGCGGTAACGCTGCTCAGCTACCACACCGGCGGCCACCACCTCTTGCTCAAAGTGAATGGCGGCGCGTTCGGCTACACCCATACCGGCTGTACCGGTGATGGCGGCGCTTAATTTAATGTTGCCGAATTGGTTTTTAATATCGGTTAATATTTCAATTAAAGTGGCAAAAATTTGGGTATTGTGGCGCACATATTTACTAAAAACTTGCTCGCCTTGTCTATTTAAGAGCACCGCTTTGGCGGTGGTAGAGCCTATATCTAGGCCTAAAAAGTGTTTCATGGGTCTCCTTATAGTAAGGTTAAGGCTTACTAGGTTGATGATAGTATACATGAAAAAGGGAGGGGTAGTCAATAAAGGAGGAAATACTATTATCACGGCCAATAAGCAGTATGGACTAGGTAAATTTGCTTTTCAATCTAAACACTCTCTTTAATTAAGCATAAATAACTTTTTAAGCACATCATCGTTATTGCGCCAAGCTTTATCGGCCTTTACTTTAATATCCAGCTCTATTTTATAAGGAAAGATTAAGCTTAATTCCTTTAAACTTGCCACGCGTATTTTGCGTAAAGTTAGTCCTTCCCGGCCTATCAGCATAGCCTTTTGACTTTCACGCTCTACCACCATAAAGAGACGCACCCAAAGTTTACTGCCGCGCATTTCCATATCGGCTATATCAATGTATAAAGCATGAGGCACTTCATTACGCAGCTGTTTAATAGCTTGTTCACGCAAAATTTCGCTAATACGCAGGGTCGGTTGCTGATCGGTATACATTTCGGCCGGGTATAAAGCCTCACTCTCCGGTAATAGTTCGATGAGCTGGGTGGTAAGTTCATTGAGGCCGGTTTTTTCTTGTGCCGAAATATGAACCGCTGTTATATCAGGTAAAAAGTGTTTAATAAATTGGTTGTAAAAAGGTAAATTACGGACGGCGTCTTCTTTATCTATCTTATTAAATGCTACTAATTTAGTCTTGCCGGTGCCGGCTACTAACTTGGCTACCTCTTCTTCTTCGGGGCCAAGTTTGCGGCTAACATCAATTAAATAGAGTATCGCGTCTGCATCTTCTAAGGCTCGTTTAGCTTCGGTAAATAAGTAATGATTAATCTTTTTATCACTTTTGTGCATACCGGGCGTATCAATAAAGACAATCTGCCCCTGCTCTTTATTCACAATAGCTCTAATATTACGGCGCGTGGTTTGCGGCAAGGGCGACACGATAGCGGTTTTGTAACCGGTTAAACTGTTGATGAGGCTGCTTTTTCCCGCCGATGGCCGCCCTACAATGGCCACAAAGCCGGCTTTAAAGTTGTTCATAGGGATAGTTTAGCTGATTTTAAAGCTTTTGTAAAGGTAAGCACAATTACCTTATAATACTTTTTAGTTTTGATATTAAATTTACTTGACAAGTTATTTATTCTAACCTATACTTACCCTAGTTAGGAGAAAAAATATGTTGCCGTTTTTAGGAATAATAGCTGCTGTATTAGGATTGATTACAATTATTGCTGTAATTGAACTTAAGTTTGAGGTAATTAAAGGTTGGTTTAGAGAAAAATCTACTTTGATGAATCGCAGTGATTCGAGCAAGGTGGCTTTTACACTTAAAGAAGGAATAAAAAAAGGAAAGTATAGAGTTGTTCAAGGAATTTTTGATAAGGAAAGCAATAAATTATTAGATGGGGTTAGATATGAAGCCGAAAGGCTTGACAATGAAATTGGGGAGCTTCATAGTAAGGATAAAATTGTCATTTATGAATAAAAACGATATTGAAGAGAGTGAAGCACAAATAGCTGTGCTAGAGGCTGGATTACCTACTTTAGGTGATTGTTGCAGCGACCTTATATTTTATTTTAAAGAACTAAAAAATGTTGCCGACATTTTCTTGGGTGTATGTCATGAATTTAGTACTGAATGTGAGAAAGTAGGGTATGAATTTAACCGCGCTGACTATGCGAGTCAGAATGATATTACGGAAAAAATTAAAAAATTTAGCGATAAAATAGAAGAATATAAAGAAGTAGAGGAGAGGCACTGCAATAATTTTAGTGAGATTATAAATTTATTGGAATTGAGAAGCCCTAAGCATGAACTTAATCTTAACTAACATTCCCGATTTTAATGAAAAAGACACTGTAAAATTTATTAACCGTGCTACAGCCACCCTAAATAAAATTTTGCCCAAAAAATACAGAAAAATTCACTCTGTAGAACTATCTCTTTATTCATCAAAAAAAGAAAATAATGAGAAAGAAAAATTTTCTATTTTAGCTCAAGAGCCTTTATACTCTTTTGAGCAAATTATTTTAGAGCCTAGCACCCTTAAAGAGCTAAACTATGCCATCAGGTTTGAAAGTGTTAAAAATAAAGTTTATAATGAGTGGGGACTTGCTCAAATAGAGCCTAATCCCAAATTAGCCTTAAATTTTCATGGCACTAGTGGTACTGGTAAAACTATGGCAGCACACGGTCTTGCGAAAGCAATGAGGCGCAAAATTATCTTAGTCAGCTATGCCGAATTGGAGAGTAAATATCATGGTGACGGCCCCAAAAATGTCAAGAAATTCTTTCAAATAGCCAGCGAAAATAATGCCGTATTATTTATCGATGAAGCCGATAGTCTGTTATCTAAACGACTTACTAATATAACACAAGGCAGTGAGCAAGCTATTAACTCTATGCGCAGCCAGCTGCTTATTCAAATAGAGCAGTTTAATGGAGTTGTTATTTTTGCTACTAATCTAGCCCAAAACTATGATAAAGCTTTTGTAACCCGTATAAGAAGTATTCACTTTAAAAAACCAACCCTCGAAATGCGTAAAAAGTTATGGCAAGCTATGCTTTTACCACAATTACCGCTTGATAAAGGCATTAATGTTAATGAGCTAGCGGTTATAGATGATATTTGCGGCAGGGACATAAAAAATGCTATCATTAAGGCTGCTGTTACAACAGCAATAGATGATAAATTATTTATAACCGAAGAACTATTAATAGAAGCATTAAAAGATATTAAGAAAACCAATTACCAAATTACTAGTAGTTCTCTTTTAGAGGAAGAAAAAGAAGCTATAACCACAAAAGTTAAAGCGGCTCTATCTATTAACAACTCCTTTCACCCTGCCGATAAATAAACCATGAATATACCTAGCCTTAACAGCAACCTAGATAACTTTAATAATGCCCGTACTCAACAGCAAGATGGGGCTATTAGCGGCCTGCGTGCCATAGCGGAAGTTGATGTAGCCGCACTAAGCCCCAGCGAGTTGGAAGCTATTAAAGCTAAAACCCAAGAGTTTGAAGGCTTGTTCATTAAAATGATGTTTGATGAAATGCGCAAAAGCCTAAACCCGCCCTCTTCGGGCAGTATGGCCCATGACCAAGGACGAGACATTTTTAATGATATGCTACATGACCAATACGCGCAAATGCTTAGCCGCAGCGGTGGCATTGGTATAGCCGATATGATATTTAGACAGCTAACCACCCCCGTGATACCGGCTAGTGAGATAGCAAGAAGGTATGGGGATAATTAATTGATAATATTTTTTTAAAAATAACTTGACGACTGGCTAAAAGATGGGTATAGTTTAGTAAATCTAAAGATAGGGGAAAGATTATACTAAAACCCGAATATATTCGCAACTACTACGCCCGCACTAAAACCGATAACTTTGGCAACACTATCGTAGGTGCACCCAAACAACTTCTTACAGACCATTTGGAGGAAGTTGCCAGACTCACCGCCGGCTTTTCAGCCAAACTTCAGCCTGTAATTAATAATAGTATTGATAGTAAACAATTAGGTTATTTGGCCGGCCTGTTGCACGATTACGGTAAGCTACAGTCCGCCTTTCAAAATAAGTTAAAGGGCATTAAAAGCGACTGTCCACACGCAGGCGCTGGAGCTAAGTATTTACTGGGTCAGCAAAATTTTAATCCCTTATTGAAAGACATTTTAATAAACATTATCGCCGCTCATCATGCCGGCCTTTACGATACCCTTGCCGCCGATAATAAACTGCAAAATGTTTTAAGCAAAGATTATGCCGAAACCAGTTACGCTAATAGTGTTGATTACCTTTTTTTAGAGAATGAACTTACTAAGTTTAACACAAAAGGTTCATTCTTTAACCCCGCACTAATTGATAAGGACGGGGCGGTAAATTTTAGCCTAACTTTCCTTAGCCGAATGCTCTTTAGTATGTTGGTTGATGCCGACCGTCTTGATAGTGAAGCCTTTAATGAAGAAGGTAAAGAAAATAATAAGGCCGAAAAACGTAAAGAATATAAAAAGATTAATGAACTGGCCAAAAAATTTTTGAATTATTATCAAAATAAATTTGGCAACTTAAAGCCCGATTTAGCCACCAAAGATGGCCTATTAAATAGCCAGCGTAGTGCCATTTATAACGAATGTTTAGCCGCTGCCGATAAACCCATCGGTCTGTTTAGTTTAACCGTGCCCACCGGTGGCGGTAAAACCTTAAGTAGTATGGTCTTTGCCTTAAAACATGCTATAAAGTACGGGCAAGAAAGGGTTATTTATGTAGCGCCCTTTACTGCTATTATCGACCAGAATGCGAATGAATATGCAAAAATTTTTGGTGAGGAAGAGGTATTAGCCCATTACAGCACCAACAATTATCAATTTAAAAATACTCATGAGGGCAAAGAAGAGCAAATTAACCACCGTGCCGAACTTGCTAGCGAAAACTGGGACGCACCCATTATTGTAACCACCGCCGTGCAATTTTGGGAGAGCCTCTTTTCGGCTAATCCTCAAAAAACGCGTAAAATTCATAACATATTAAACAGTGTGGTTATTTTAGATGAATGCCAGCTACTCCCCACCCAGTATCTTATCGCTTTGCTAGAAACCCTAAAGGAACTACCTAAATACAATACCAGCGTGGTGCTGTGTACGGCTACTCAGCCGGCTTTGTTACAAAGCCATTTACCTGCAAAAATAGCTGAAAAAGGTTTTGGGTTGCCCGAAAAAGATGTTACTGAAATCATCAATAATCCGCTGGAGCTAGCCAAACATTTTGAGCGGGTTACGATAGAGCTAAAAGAGCAAATAACTAAAGACAAGCTCATTAATGAGCTTGCAAACCTTAACCAAGTTTTGTGCATTGTTAGCACGCGTAGGTTAGCGCGTGAACTCTTTGAAGAGCTTAGCAAAGATAAAACTGAAAATGTTTATCATTTAAGTGCCTTAATGTGTGTACAGCATAGGTTAGAGATACTGGACAAAGTAAAAGAGTGTCTTAAAAATAACCAGCCCTGCCGCCTTGTTACCACTCAACTTATTGAGGCGGGGGTAGATATAGATTTTCCGGTAGTTTACCGTTATAAGGCGGGGCTAGATAGTTTGGTACAGGCCGCAGGCCGTTGTAACCGCAATAATAAGTTACCGCAGTTGGGGAAGTTTGTTATTTTTAGCTTGACTAGCGATGAGTACAAAGAGCCGCTACTCTTTCAAAAGCAAACAGAGACCTTTGAGATGGTAAAACGTAATTTTGCTACAGAAGAATTTTTTGCACAAAGTACTATTACTTTATATTTTAAAAAACTTTATAGTAAATATAGTTTAGATGAAAAAGAGGTTCATGAACTTTGTAAATGCAGTACAAGCTTTACTAAAAGCCTCTTTGAAACCGGCTATAGGGGCTATAATTTTGCCGGTGTTGATAAAAATTTTAAAATTATTGATAATGAACAATACTCTCTTATTATTCCTTACAATAATGCAGCTTTAGAATTAATTGAAGATTTACAAAAAATAATTGCAGAGAGAAAGCTAGGGCTAGATGAGAGGAAACCTAGAAGTATCAGTAAAATTTTAAAAAAACTTGCTAAAAGCCAAGTTTCGGTGTATGATAATACCTTTAGTAAGCTTAATAAATTAGGTGCTTTAATTCCGCTAGCTATTAACAAAGATAGCACGATTTATATTTTAAATAAAAATTATTATACAGATTGTTATAGTAGCAACTATGGCCTAAGTGAAGAGGCCGAAGCCGGTAAGCCCGAAGATTATATAATTTAGAAGAGAGGCAATATGCAGGGAGTACAAGTTTATTTTGAGGGCCAATATGCCTGTTTTACCCGCCCCGAGCTAAAAACCGAGCGGGTAAGTTATGATGTACCCACACCGGGTGCCGTACGCAATATGCTGCAGGCTATTTATTGGAAGCCGGCAATAGAGTGGCATATCCGCTCTATCACGGTGCTAAAACCTATTCAGTTTATGACGGTAAAACGTAATGAGGTGTACGGCCAGCAAAGCGAAAGCGGTGGAAATAAGGGCGGTATCATTATTGAGAACAACCGCGTGCAACGTAACGGTTTACTGTTAAAAGACGTGGCTTATATAGTAGACGCTTACTTTACCTTAACCGCTAAAGCAGGAACGGAAGACACCGAAGAAAAACACTTTGCTATCATCAAACGGCGTTTACAAAATGGCCAATGCTTTGCCCAGCCCTTTTTGGGCTGCCGTGAGTTTAGTGCCTTTTTTAGAGAGGCTCAAGATGTACATACTGAGCTTGAGTTTATTAAAGCTAAAGGTGAGCAAGTTGCAGAAATTGACTATAAAGATTTAGGGTACATGCTTTATGATGTGGATTATAGTAACCCTCAAGCTAAAGTTTTACAGCCGCGTTACTTTGAGGCAAAATTGATAAATAATGTGCTTACAATAGAGGGTGTAGAGGTAAAACAATGATACTAAACGCTTTATACAAGTTATATAATCGGCTAGAAAGTGACCCTAATGAGCGTGAAAATATTCCTAGTAGGTCATCAAGTAAAATTAAGGTAAACTATGCTTTAGTTATTAATAAAGAAGGTAAACTCATAGCCATAAACCTTATAGGGAATGCCGAAAAAGCTAAGGTACAAAGTAAAAAACTCTTTGTGCCTTATCAACTAGACGATAGCGGCGGTATCCGCGAACGCTTTTTGTGCGGTAAAGCCAAATATTTATTAGGAGTAGATAGTAAAGATAGCAAACTTTACGAGGCTTACTTTGAAGCTACCAAAAAACTGCACCATGCTATAGGTGATAAATTAACCAATAATAGTGAAATGCAGGCGGTGATTAAGTTTTTTGATAACTGGTTACCTGAACAAGCCTTAGAAAACAACATTATTAAAGAAAAATGGGACGATTTAGTAAAAAACCCGGCCAGCTTAGTCTTTGAGGTTGAAATGGGTGAAAGCCTTTATGTGCATGAAAATGAGGAGATTAAAGAGGCTTTTAAACAAGACTACGAGCAAAAGTTTAGCGGCAGCGATGTAACTAAAGGAACTTGCCTGATAAGCGGGAAAGAAGATATGCCCTTAGTACGTTTGCACGAAAAAATTAAAGGTGTAGCAGGGGCGCAACCTACTGGGGCCAACCTTGTAAGTTATAACGACACCATCTTTGAAAGTTATGGCCTTAAGGGTGGCGAAAATGCTAAAATTAGCGGGGAAACTGCCTTTAATTATGCCGCCGCCCTTAATTATTTGCTTAGTAATAGCAAGCGGTATACACGTGCTGGGAGTACCACTTTTGTTTATTGGAGTGAAATTAAAGACCCCGCCGAAGATGAAATTGATTTAATTATTGAAGCCGAAGAGACTGCCCTTGATAATTTGCTGGCTGAATATTCTCAGTTAAAGCAAAACAAGGTTACTTTAAAGGCAAGGGATAATCAAGCTTTTTACATTTTAGCCCTTATCCCCGCGGCTGGGCGGCTGGGCATTCGCTTCTTTTTAGAAAGTAATGTTGATAAATTAAAAATGAGCATTGCCAGCCATTACCAAGATATAGCTTTAGGCACACCGCCCGATGAGCCCGCCAAAGATGAAGAGAGAAAGCCCATTAAAGCTAAAAGCGGTAAAGATGGCACGAAAAAAATTAAGCAATATGTGGGGCTTTATAAACTAATGGATAGTCTTGTAAGCCAAAATATTAAGAAAAATAGAAGTGAAGCTATTGACGATAACCTAGCCGGTAAAATTGCCTACGCTATCTTTAGCGGAATAAATTATCCGCAAAACTTATTAGTGGCGGTAATACGGGCTATTAAGGCCGATGGGCAGGTTACACGGCCGCGTGCCAGCATTATTAAAGGTGTATTAGTAAGAAATTATGATAAACGAGAGGAGATAAATAAAGTGCTTAATGAACAATTAGACGATGTGGGCTACCTGTGCGGGCGGCTCTTTGCCGTGCTAGAGGCCACTCAAAATAAAGCCATTGGCGGCGGTACTACTATTGCCGACAAATATTTGGCCACCGCAGCCAGTACGCCGGTGCGAGTTTTTCCGCAATTATTAAACCTTAACCAGCACCACAAAAGTAAAATTGGTGGTGGCCTTGCCGTTAATATTGATAAAGAGTTACAAGAAATTTTTAACCTCTTTAAAGAGGGTATGAACTTTCCTAAAACTCTCTCCACAGAGGGGCAAGGATTGTTTTACATTGGCTACTACCAAGAAAAAGCCGCTGTGTGGCAAAGATTAAAATCGGCTAAACCCGCAGATATTAACCCAACTGAAGAAGGAGCTAACTAACCATGAGTAATATTGAAAACCGCTACGACTTTGTCTATTTTTTTGAGGTAACCAACGGTAACCCCAACGGCGACCCTGATGCCGGCAACCTTCCCCGTGTTGATGTGGAGACGGGTTTAGGTATAACTACCGATGTATCTTTAAAACGTAAAGTACGTAACTATGTAACTATGACAGATAAGCCACAAGGGGAAGACAACTATGTCTCAGAAAATAGTGAAGAAAGACGTTACAATATTTATATTAAAGAAGCGTCTGTTTTAAATCGTAATCACGATAAAGCACATGAAGCCGTTGGTAGCGATTTAAGGGAGAAAAGCCCAAATGCAACCAAAGGTAATGCTAAAACTGATAATGCTAAAAAATGGCTTTGTAATAACTTTTATGATATTCGTACCTTTGGTGCGGTGATGAATACCGGCGCTGCCAGCGGTGTAGTGAGAGGTCCTGTGCAGTTTACTTTTAGTCAAAGCGTAGAGCCTGTTATGCCCACCGAAATTAGTGTAACCCGTATGGCTGTAACTAAAGAAGAAGATTTACAAAAAGAACGTACCATCGGCAAAAAAACCTACATTCCCTACGGCCTGTACCGCATGGAGGGCTTTATTAGCGCTAACCAAGCCGCTGCCACAGGTTTTACCCAAGAAGATTTAGATTTACTATGGGAGAGCTTAATTAACATGTTTGAGCAAGACCATTCGGCAAGTAGAGGCAAAATGGGAGCGAGAAAGCTGATTGTGTTTAAACACGAAAGCAAGCTAGGCAATGCCCCTGCACAAACCCTGTTTGACCTAGTACGCGTTAAACGCCTTAATGACAAAGGCGAAGCCGTGGGTGATGTGGTTACCCAAAAGGAACTGCTAAAAGATTTGCCGCCGGCAAGGTATTTTGCCGATTATAAAATTGAGGTGGAGAGCGGTAAGTTGCCTAGTGGTGTTGTGATTGAAGAGAAGCTATAAAAATTTGTTTGACAAATGGGTACTCCTAGTGTAAACTAGGGGTACCAAAATTTTTGGCTATTAGGTGGTAGATTAAAGATGAATAATATAACAACCATTGCCAACTTGCTAACAAATACCATTGCCGTACCTAATTACCAACGAGCCTATGCGTGGCGAGAATGGCGGGACAAAGGGCAGCTTAGCCAGTTTATAGAAGACCTTGAAGAACACTATAAAGCTATTACTACAGCAGGGCTAACTACTCCTTACCACTTTGGGCATTTTTTATTTGAAAAGAATGAAGATGATAATTTTTACGTAATTGACGGCCAACAAAGACTGACAACAATTGTTATATTTTTAGCTGCCACTTCAGCTAATTTAAATAATTATAATATTAATCTTAATAAATTTTCAACCATTGGTTATGATAATCAATTTTTTATTGACTATGTGATGAATAAAACCAAAACAAATAAAGACAATTTACCAACAAAATCATCACAGCGTATAGCTAATGCCTTTGACTATTTTAACAAAAGATTACCCTACAAAGTACAAGAACATATTGAGGCTCTTGTTGATATAGTTTTAAAAGCAAGCTGTACTACGGCTCAGTTGGTTCAAAATTCTATGCAGGCTGCTCAAATGTTTATTTTTCAAAATGATAGGGGGCTGAAAGTTACCATTCTAGAAAAAATAAAAGCCCAATTCATGCATAAGTTACATCTCTTTGGGAGTGGACAGGCCGCCGAAAACATTAATAAGCTCCAGCAACATTTTGAAAATATCTATAAAGCTCAAGCCATTATTAATATAGATGAAGATACCGTTTTGGGGTGGTTTGCCAGAGTTTGGTATGGAAAGCTTACACCTACAATTAATGTTCATGAAGAAATTATGCAAACATTTAACAATGAGAAATTTCAGGGAACAAAGGGTGTTGATTTTATCTTAAGGTTTTGTGAACAATTAGAAAAGTGTTTTAATAATTTAATTTATTTTTACAGAGATGATAGTTTGAATTTTCCCAATATACGTAGTTTAATCATTTTAGAAGACGAAAGTTATCTCTTTATGCCTTTTATTATTAAAGCCTATAACTTTAATTTACCTAAAGCTGACATTGATACTTTGTGCAATAATTTTATGGCTCTTGAAGTACGCAGACGCTTAATAGGCGGTAAAGGCTACTTGCATCAACGTTTAGGTGATGTGTTTAATAAGTTTAATGACAACAGTAACGATATAAGCCCTATTACAGACCGAATTGAAGTTTTAAAAACGATGCGAAGCGGTCAAAAAATAGAAATAAATGAATTTAAAATTGCTGGAGACTATTGGAATAACACCAAAATAAAAGAAGCCTTAGAAGAGTCTGTTGAAGATAAAGAAAAAGTTATTAAATTTATTTTATGGCAATATGAAACAAATAACGGTGATAAATGTAATTATGATTACGATGAGCTTTCATTAGATTATATTCGTGCTAAACCCGGTAAAAATTATACTAAATTTGACTTGTTGGGGAATTATATTTTATTAACTCCTCGAAACACTGTTAAAGGTGACTCTAGTTTTGACAAAAAGAAAAGCAGCTTTATTCATTTAAAGCAACAACTTGAAATTAGAGACGACCATCAATTAGAGGTGTGGGATAGCGAGGCCATTGAAAAACGCCATAAAAAATTAGTACAATTTGTGCTAGAGAACTTATAGCCCATTTCCATAGGAAGGTAAATTAAAACATGGCATGGACAAAAGCCCCTGCGGATATGACCGATTGGCTTACCACACAGATGGAGCACTACCCGCTACAATACCGCCCCATGTTTGGTTACCCTACATGGTTTTACAACGGTAATATGTTTAGCAGCGTGCACGGCGAAAATATTATGCTACGTTTAAAACCCGCCGACCAAGCGGCCATGATGGAAGCTTTTGATGAGGTGCAGCCCTTTGTGGCCTTAAATGGTAAGGCCATGAAAGATTACGTGATGTTTAGTGCCGATTTGTTTAGTGAAACACCTGAACTGCAAAAATGGTTTGATAAAGGTTTTGAACATGTAAAAAGTTTGCCGGTTAAAGAGCCGAAGGTTAAAAAATCTAAGTAAAATGAGTTAATCATGCACAACACCGACACCTACTTCCTCATCTCTGGCTTGCAACACTTTACCTTTTGCCGCCGCCGCTGGGCCTTAATTTATATAGAGCAAGTTTGGGCCGACAACGCCCTTACTATACAGGGCGCACTTATGCACGAAAAAGCCCATAACCCGCTTTTAACCGATAAACGAGGTAATGTACTCATTAGCCGCGAAATGCCCATTATCTCGCATAAGCACCAAATGCAGGGTAACTGCGATATTGTTGAGTTTATAAAAGCCGATGAGGGCGTGCCGCTATTTGGCCGTGAAGGGCTGTGGCAACCCACACCGATTGAGTATAAAAAAGGCAAAGGCCGAGTAAGCGGAGGGCTTTGCATATCGCATGGCCACGAGGCCGATAGCCGCCAACTGTGCGCACAGGCGATGTGCCTAGAAGAAATGCTGTGCTGTAAGCCCATCGAAACAGCCTATATTTATTATGGTGAAATTAAACGCCGTGAGCCTGTAGCCATTACTGTCGAGCTACGGCAAAATGTGGCCAATTTACTGGCCGAAATGCGTAATTACTACGCGCGGGGCTACGTACCCAAAGCCAAACCCGCTAAACATTGTGATAACTGCTCGCTAAAAGAGGAATGCCTGCCCAATTTAGCTAAAAGAGAAAGCGTAAAAAGTTATTTAGCGAATATGTTAAGTGATGATGATTAAAACTTTACTTTTGTAAGTAATTTAAATCAATGGTTAAACCTTCAAAGCTGTGTACCTTAATGCTAGCCTCGTTACGGTGTACGCTTTCTACATAAACACCATCGTTATTAAGTACAAAGATGTGCACAAAATAGGGGTTACGCACCACCCAATTCTCTTTTACTCCAGCACGCTCATAAGCAGCACGTTTTTTGCCTAAATCGGTTTTAAGGGTGCTAAAAGAGCCTATCTCTATCACCCTGTTATATCAAGTAAACCATCATTTATTCCGTAAAGGCTTTTTGTTACCTTCTCAATAATTTTTTCTTGTGCTTTCTATCTTCATATAAAAAGGCTCATGCCTTGCGCAAAAAAAGCTATAAGGCCATGCATGGTGAAGAGGAAACCTAAAAAGGTTTTAAAAGCCACAAAGAAAGCACTCTTTTTAGAAGAGTGCCTTAGTAATTAAATAAAATAGAGCTGTTTTAACCTTTGCTAAATGTAATCACCTTTTATTCAAGCAAAGAAATCATAAACAAAGCATACTGAAACCATTCCATTGCATCTTCATCCGTCATGTAGCTTGTATCACCATCTATATTTACATACTCCCAGCCATTTCCTAAAGCTGTCAATACTCCTTGGTCTCCCCCCATATCGCCATTTATCGGGTCATCTGCCGTCCAGCTAATAATATTGCCATCTTCATCTTTTCTTTCAAAGCCAAAATACCTATCTCCCATAACAACTTTAGTTAAATTGGCATCATCAACCCTATTGCCGGCTTCATCAAGTATGTCTCTATCAAAATAAAACTCTAGCCATGCTCTAAATTCGTGCCAACCATCAGCGTAGCCATCAAAATATTCGGGTGGTAGCGTTTCCATTTCGCCAGTAAATCTTGCACGGCCGGTATCTACAAATAAGGCAGTAGTATCATCTTGCCCAACCCAAAACCTATCGGGCACATCGGCAAAGTTTACCCTGCTATCATCATTTCGCATTAAAAAAGCACGCGCCGTAACTTCGTTATCAAAACGTTCAATAATAGCGGCCCGCATAGCTAAAGCGCGTGCGCTTAAACCATTGGTTTCTTCGGCCCCATTGCTATTCCTGTTAAGATTGCAGGCCACCGCTAAAGCTGCAAATATGGCTGCAATTAGCCAAACCATTTTGTTTTTAACCATTTTTCTCTCCTTTTATGGCTATTTAATTTTGGCTAATCACTAAAGAAAAGATTCTTAGCAGCTATGCTGCTAAGATGCAATAGGCTAGCCTATTTTTTTTCAATTTTTTCAGAAAATAACCTGCTCATTTTATTTGCCATGCCCTTTAACTTGTGGTATACTAAAGCCATGAGCAATATCCCCCTTAACAAATACCTTACTTTAACCGACTATTTTAACCTACTTCTTGATGAACGCGGCAAACAGGAGCTTATAGATGGTATACTCACCATGTCTCCCTCTCCTAGCAGTAATCATGCCCGAATGGTGCGGCATTTAACAAAGTACCTTATTAATTATTTTGATGATAAAACCTGTGAATTTTTTGCCGACCACGATGTTCAGCTCTTTCAAGATGAGCCGCTTATTTACCGCCCCGACTTATTAGTTGTATGCGACCGCAGCAAAATTACCGAACAGCAAATATTAGGGGCTCCCGATTTTATTGTGGAAGTTGGTTCACCGTCCACCCTTAACAGAGATTTAACCAAAAAACGCACCGATTACGAACGCGCAGGCGTTGCCGAATATTGGGTAATGGTTAGCCCAGTGCTGGTTTATACATACTGCCTCAATGCTGATGGAAAATTTGAAGAGACCGTACACCGTAACCCCAAAAGCATAAAAGTGCATAGCTTTGATGAACTTGTTATCGATTTTAGCCGCTTACAACAAGGAATGTAACCCATGAGCAGCATACCTCTTAACAAATACTTTACTTTGCAAGATTATTTTAGCTTACCTTATAAAGGCAATGAAGAGCCGCGTTTTGAGCTAATTGATGGAATAATGATGATGTCGCCATCGCCCAGTAATAAACATCAGCAAATTATGCTTAATTTAACTAGGCAGTTGGCCAATTTTTTTGATGATAAAGCTTGCCAAGTTTTTTTTGAATTTGATGTCAAACTCTTCCCTCGCAAAGCCACTGTTTATTGCCCAGATTTGATTGTGGTATGCAACTCAAACCAAATTACCGAGCAATATATAGATGGCCCGCCTAACTTTATCATCGAGGTAGGCTCACCCGGCACCCTTCATAAAGATTTAACCAAAAAACGCACCGACTACGAACGCGCAGGAGTAAACGAATATTGGGTAGTTGATGGCGTTTATCGTGTTTATACCTATCTGCTTAATGAAAATAATAAATATGATGAAATTATTTACGAAAAACAAAAAGAAATACCTGTTAAAAGCTTTACAGGCTTAACTATTAGCTTTGAACGCCTACAAAAAATGCTATAAAAAATGAAAAAACTTTTAAATACCCTTTATGTTAATCAACCCGATGTCTACCTATCATTAGATGGGGAAAACATTGTCTTTTTAGGGGTAAATAATGTCGAAGTAAATCCTCGCCGCCCGCTGCACTTATTTGAAGGCATTGTGAGCTTTGGTTACCGCGGTGTAAGCCCAGCCCTTATGGGCAAATGCGTCGAAATGGGCATTAGCCTCAGCTTTTGTAAGCCTAGTGGCCGTTTTTTAGCCGAAGTTAGCGGCGAGGTGCGTGGTAATGTGCTCCTAAGGCGCAAACATTACCGCATAGCCGATGATGTAGAGCAAAGTTTAAGTTTAGCTAAAGTTATTACCGCAGCCAAAATAACCAATAGCCGTTGGGTGTTAGAACGAGCCACTCGCGACCATGCCCTGCAAGTTGATGGTGAAAAAATTACTAGGGCCATTACCAGCTTAAAAAAGGCTAAAGATGATGCCCTAAAGAGCCTAACCCACGAAGAACTGATGGGTATAGAGGGCAAAGCTGCCAGCAGCTACTTTTGGGCCTTTGATGAACTTATCTTACATAGTAAAGAACATTTTTATTTTAAAGAGCGCACTAAACGCCCACCAATGGATAACGTTAATGCCCTACTCTCCTTTGTTTACAGCTTACTTACCAAAGAGATAGCCTCTGCTTTAATTGCGGTGGGATTAGACCCTTTTGTAGGTTTTATCCATAAAGAACGGCCGGGCCGCCACTCGCTGGCCCTTGATTTAATTGAGGAGTTACGCGCCCCAGTAGCCGATAGATTTGTACTTACCCTCATTAATACTCGCCGTGTAAATGCCAAAGGCTTTACGCAAAAAGAAAACGGTGCTGTGATGATGGACGAAAATACTCGTAAAACCTTTTTAACCGCTTGGCAAGAGCATAAAAAAGAACAGCTTACCCACCCTTATTTAAAGGAAAAAATTAGCTGGGGCTTGGTGCCCCATGCACAGGCTCAACTACTGGCTAGCTATTTACGCGGCGACCTTGATGGTTACCCGCCGTTTTTGTGGAAATGATAGGTTACTTTAAACAACACTTTACTAAGGTTGACGAAATTTCTCACTTATGTTACACTCTTAAATATAAGAGGTTTTGGTGTCTTTAAAGCATCAAAGCTCAAAACTATTAGGAGTAAAATATGAATGAAATGATAATTAACTGCCCAAAATGTAACCAAACATTTAACTTGTTAGAGCAAACGACCATTGATGGCCATGTAAAGCAAGAAATTGATAAAGCTCTACAAGCTGCAAAAAACTCTTTTGATAAAGAATTAGAAACAGCTAAAAAATTAGTTACGGAAACCACGACAAATTTGTTAAAAGACGAACTACATGAAAAAGACAGGTTAGTGTTAGAGCTAAATGTTAAGCTAACTCAAATTAAAGAAGAAAAAGAAAATGCTATAAAATTGGCCATAGAAGAGACAAAAAATTTATCGAAAGATGAGCTAAGTAGCAAAACTCTAGAAATAGAGAAAATAAAGGCTGCAAATGATAAATCTATATCAGAGCTTCAGGCTAAAATTGACTTATTTGAAAGAGACAAAAAGTTAGAAATTTCTCAAATAATAAGTGAAGAACAAGAAAAACATACAGACCTAAAGGTTAAAATTGCCGAACAAAATACAAAATTTGCAGAGATGGAGAGTAACTATAAAGGCATTATTGCATATAAAGATAAGGAGATTGAACGTGTGGAAAAGATGAAAAAATCATTATCAACTAAAGCTTTAGGTGAATCTTTAGAGATATATTGTCAAAATGAATTTAATAAAATTTGCTCTTCGGCTTTCCCTAATGCTTTTTTTCAATAAAGATAACGATGCCAGTAGCGGCAGTAAGGGAGATTTTATCTTTCGTTACCCTGCAGAGGGCGTTGAATCTATTTCCATCATGTTTGAATGTAAGCATGAAAGCGAAGATACTGCCGTAAAACAAAAAAACGAAAGTTTTTTAGCAAAACTAGATAAAGACCGTAACAAGGAAAAATGTGAGTATTCAATTTTAGTCTCTACCCTTGAAGCTGATAATGATTTATATAATCAAGGCATAGTTGATGTTTCCTACCTCTATCCTAAAATGTATGTTATTAGGCCGCAGTTTTTATCCTCATGATTACCATGCTTAAAAATGCAGCTGAGAAATCTTATGAAGCCAAAAAAGAATTAGCTATAGCTAGAGAGCAGAATATAGATATTACGAATTTTGTAAATAATGTAGCTAATTTTAGAAGTAGTTTTTTCCAAACAATGGAATATGCAAATAACAAACGTGAAGAAGCTATCACGCAAATTGATAACGCTATTAGAGGTCTTGAAAATGCAAAGGAAGCATTAAGGATATTCAATGGGCATTTTAATACAATGGATAATAAATTGGAAAAATTTACTGTTGAGCGATTAATTAAGAATAATCCAACAATGATAGAATTGTTTAATAAGCTAGAAGAATAGCTCGATAATTATTATAGATTTTCTTATTTTTATTGTACTTTTTAGTATACTTGTCGTGCTTTTACCAGCACGTGAATTGAAACAGTAATGTGTTTTTTAAAATGCAATGAATTATATCGTCCCTCTATCGAGGGGCGTGAATTAAGTTCTTACTTGACAGAAACAGGAATTATGCTAAACTGAAACTATGCTAATACTCATAGCCTACGATGTAAACACCGAAACTCCAGCCGGCAAGCGCCGCCTAAGACAAGTGGCCAAAGTTTGTGTCAATTACGGTCAGCGCGTGCAGAATTCCGTTTTTGAGTGCGAACTTGATAACGCTTTGTTCATCAAAGTAAAGCATCAATTAGAAAATATCATTGATAAAGAAACCGACAGCCTGCGCTTTTACCGCTTAGGAAATAATCCACAAATTGAGCATATAGGTGCTAAAGAGAGTTATGACCCTAAGGGCATACTTATTATTTAATTACTGGTGCGAAGGGGAAGCTAACATAAAAAGGGCTAACCTTTCGCACTTACCTTGCTATAGAAATAGGTTTTGCCTATACTCATATTATAAATATATTTATTTCAATCTTATAGTATTATAGACAAAATAAGCATTTTTTGATATACTAAGGGAAATTTCTCGCAACGAGGAATAACGAGGTTAGCTTTAATCTCTGCCGTCGCGCTCCGCATGGAGCGTGTGAATTGAAACATTTAAATTTCCTTTATAGATTTTAAAAATTGCGTCGCGCTCCGCATGGAGCGTGTGAATTGAAACTTAAAACGCATACGTTATCTATCGCAGCAGGGGCGTCGCGCTCCGCATGGAGCGTGTGAATTGAAACTTTTGTTTTAGATTACTTTAACAGTTGGCTTAGATTGGTCGCGCTCCGCATGGAGCGTGTGAATTGAAACAATACCTTTATACCTAGCGGCCAGTACAGTGAATGTCGCGCTCCGCATGGAGCGTGTGAATTGAAACAAACCAAAGGAAGCCGATACCTTAATAAAACGCTGTCGCGCTCCGCATGGAGCGTGTGAATTGAAACATAACATCAGCAGGTACATAAATAGCGTACCTGTCGGTCGCGCTCCGCATGGAGCGTGTGAATTGAAACACGTTATACAAAGGGCCAACTATAGTAATTGAGGTCGCGCTCCGCATGGAGCGTGTGAATTGAAACGGTATAGCCTTAAAGGGCCCCCCCCAAAAAAAAAGGTCGCGCTCCGCATGGAGCGTGTGAATTGAAACTATTAATACTAAGTCTACAATCTTTTAATTTTTTGGTCGCGCTCCGCATGGAGCGTGTGAATTGAAACCTGTTGTAGTGCTGTATATTTACCACTTTTTGAGGTGTCGCGCTCCGCATGGAGCGTGTGAATTGAAACCTGCCGGCACGTAGCGCTTACCCCGCCAGCTGGGAGGTCGCGCTCCGCATGGAGCGTGTGAATTGAAACTCTAAAGGCGGTGGGTAAAGCCGACCAGCTTACGCGGGTCGCGCTCCGCATGGAGCGTGTGAATTGAAACTACGCCCGCAAAGCACGGGCGGCATTTGTAGAGGGTCGCGCTCCGCATGGAGCGTGTGAATTGAAACATTATATTGCTTTGGTTGCTGGTGGAAAACTGATGTCGCGCTCCGCATGGAGCGTGTGAATTGAAACAATAGACAGTCTGTTTTCTGCCATTGCTTCATCTAGTCGCGCTCCGCATGGAGCGTGTGAATTGAAACTTTTGTGTGTATATTTTTATTGTTCGTAATAAATGTCGCGCTCCGCATGGAGCGTGTGAATTGAAACTGTCAATATGATACGAAGTAGCTCCGGGTACTGCGTCGCGCTCCGCATGGAGCGTGTGAATTGAAACTCTTTAAAGATTTGCCGGCCAATCTTTTGCTCATTCTCGGTCGCGCTCCGCATGGAGCGTGTGAATTGAAACTTTAGATTTCAGCGCGCGGATAGCTGGAACGGAAAGTCGCGCTCCGCATGGAGCGTGTAAATTGAAACCTTATTGAAGTTTTCCGCTTTTATCGTAATATGCTGAGGTCGCGCTCCGCATGGAGCGTGTGAATTGAAACAGTATTTTATCGAAAAATAACACCGAAAACTATGTCGCGCTCCGCATGGAGCGTGTGAATTGAAACCTTGAAAGTAGACTTTAAAGATAAGCTGCTTTAATTAAGTCGCGCTCCGCATGGAGCGTGTGAATTGAAACCCTAATATTGTCTTTGTTCTGGTAATGAATAAAACTATGGTCGCGCTCCGCATGGAGCGTGTGAATTGAAACCTTTACATTAATAATATTGATAAAGAAGTAGCTAAAAAAAGTCGCGCTCCGCATGGAGCGTGTGAATTGAAACGGCTTACTGTGGCCACAGAAAAAGCCAAAAATTTATACCGTCGCGCTCCGCATGGAGCGTGTGAATTGAAACCCTTTGTTTGCCTTAATTACGGGTGATATGCCTATTATGGTCGCGCTCCGCATGGAGCGTGTGAATTGAAACCCTTTGTTTGCCTTAATTACGGGTGATATGCCTATTATGGTCGCGCTCCGCATGGAGCGTGTGAATTGAGGTCGCGCTCCGCATGGAGCGTGTGAATTGAAACTAAAATAGAATTTAGAGCAGATAAACACCATAAAGGTCGCGCTCCGCATGGAGCGTGTGAATTGAAACCCTATTTTAGGCGGGGTAAGATAAGCCATAATAATGGCGTCGCGCTCCGCATGGAGCGTGTGAATTGAAACGCTAGAGGCGCTATCACCGCTAAGCACTATAAAAGGTCGCGCTCCGCATGGAGCGTGTGAATTGAAACACCATCGGTGCTAGGGGCAACTAGGGTAAACGTAAGTCGCGCTCCGCATGGAGCGTGTGAATTGAAACATTGGGTACTTTATTTTTTGTTAGATGATTATTTTGTCGCGCTCCGCATGGAGCGTGTGAATTGAAACCGTGAATGGCATGAAATGGCCGAACATGACGATGTCGCGCTCCGCATGGAGCGTGTGAATTGAAACCGTGAATGGCATGAAATGGCCGAACATGACGATGTCGCGCTCCGCATGGAGCGTGTGAATTGAAACCTTTTCTAATGCCATAAAGCCAATATTTACAGAGGGGTCGCGCTCCGCATGGAGCGTGTGAATTGAAACCTTTATACCTAGAGTTAATAGATAATTATTTGCAGTCGCGCTCCGCATGGAGCGTGTGAATTGAAACTTATTGCATAATTATTTATATCAAAGTTATCTTGTCGCGCTCCGCATGGAGCGTGTGAATTGAAACAAACATTTGTTTGATTTTATTATCCAATTCTTCCAGTCGCGCTCCGCATGGAGCGTGTGAATTGAAACCTTTAAATAATTTGGCTAATAATATTGCGCAATCATGGAGTCGCGCTCCGCATGGAGCGTGTGAATTGAAACTATTGCTAAAGTCAATCATTCCCCGCCAGCGCCTAGGTCGCGCTCCGCATGGAGCGTGTGAATTGAAACTAATTTAGTTGCTGATGATGTTAATATTAATATAGGTCGCGCTCCGCATGGAGCGTGTGAATTGAAACTCAAGATTTTATGGCCAGTAATAGGCACAGGTTGTGTCGCGCTCCGCATGGAGCGTGTGAATTGAAACTTAAGGCTGCTAACGGGGATAACTAATGAATAATATTGTCGCGCTCCGCATGGAGCGTGTGAATTGAAACACTTCTCATGGCGTCAAGGGGGGCAATAAGGTTATATCTGGTCGCGCTCCGCATGGAGCGTGTGAATTGAAACATCTAAGAGGTCGTTTCGCCAGAGCAGATAAACTGGTCGCGCTCCGCATGGAGCGTGTGAATTGAAACTGCTTTTAAAAATAAAGAGATAACCTATGGCTATAGGGTCGCGCTCCGCATGGAGCGTGTGAATTGAAACAATTTGCTTTTTGGGCCACGGTAAATACAGCCGAGTCGCGCTCCGCATGGAGCGTGTGAATTGAAACCATTATTAGTTAAACCCACTAACCAAATAGAAAATGTCGCGCTCCGCATGGAGCGTGTGAATTGAAACTGATGACATTTAGCCACATCAAGCGTACTAGCCAAGTCGCGCTCCGCATGGAGCGTGTGAATTGAAACACTCTCCATACTCTCCATATCTAAAAGTTACCACTTTGCGTCGCGCTCCGCATGGAGCGTGTGAATTGAAACTCCTGCTCCAGCTGCACTTTACATATCATTGGAAAACGTCGCGCTCCGCATGGAGCGTGTGAATTGAAACAATATCACTGGCGCAGCGTGCTAAATATGTTTATGTCGCGCTCCGCATGGAGCGTGTGAATTGAAACTAATTACGGTAGCTACCGCCGCAAAGGGTGGTATGTCGCGCTCCGCATGGAGCGTGTGAATTGAAACTGGCGGCAATGGTAGAGGATGGCCGGCTAAGGGCTAGTCGCGCTCCGCATGGAGCGTGTGAATTGAAACAAATCTGTTGAGGGGGTACGCTTAGGGTTAGAAGATGTCGCGCTCCGCATGGAGCGTGTGAATTGAAACACTATATAATTGAAAATAAATTTATAAAAGCAAAGTCGCGCTCCGCATGGAGCGTGTGAATTGAAACTACGTGCATTTAATTGATAGTGTAACAAGTGAAGGTCGCGCTCCGCATGGAGCGTGTGAATTGAAACAACATTATGGCCGAAGAGCAAGCAAGAAAATTACTAGTCGCGCTCCGCATGGAGCGTGTGAATTGAAACAAACTTAATCCTAAACTAGACGAAGCTAAACTAAGTCGCGCTCCGCATGGAGCGTGTGAATTGAAACCTTTATACCTAGAGTTAATAGATAATTATTTGCAAAGTCGCGCTCCGCATGGAGCGTGTGAATTGAAACCTAGTTCGTCAAACTGGGCAAATGTTTTGGCACTGGTCGCGCTCCGCATGGAGCGTGTGAATTGAAACTTTTATCACGCAATCACCTATATTGGTGGGTGATAAGTCGCGCTCCGCATGGAGCGTGTGAATTGAAACACTCCCCTACTCATTATGCAAAAATGCTGCGCCTCAGCGTCGCGCTCCGCATGGAGCGTGTGAATTGAAACTATTCTACCGGCCAATTTATTTTAGTACCGAGGTAGTCGCGCTCCGCATGGAGCGTGTGAATTGAAACCGGTGACAGAAGTGCCGCAGGCTACCATCCGCCGGTCGCGCTCCGCATGGAGCGTGTGAATTGAAACATCAGATCAAGCTATACTATCACGTGAAATTTACGTCGCGCTCCGCATGGAGCGTGTGAATTGAAACTTTTGCTGGGCAAAGAAAAAGGGCCGCGTTTAAGTCGCGCTCCGCATGGAGCGTGTGAATTGAAACTTAGCTACTCCTGTATCTATAGCAAATTCAGTTAGGTCGCGCTCCGCATGGAGCGTGTGAATTGAAACGGGTATAGCTATCTACTTGGAATGTAATAATTCCAGTCGCGCTCCGCATGGAGCGTGTGAATTGAAACACTCTTCTAGTCATTGGTGCTCCCTAGCCTTAAGCTGTCGCGCTCCGCATGGAGCGTGTGAATTGAAACATAATTGATGACCCAGATGAAGAGCAACCGCTTAAAAGTCGCGCTCCGCATGGAGCGTGTGAATTGAAACTAGAAATATCAGTATGCAATCAAACTTTATCAGAAGTCGCGCTCCGCATGGAGCGTGTGAATTGAAACATCGAGGGGATGTCTTCAGGAATTTTTTTACAGCAGTCGCGCTCCGCATGGAGCGTGTGAATTGAAACTCGAATGTCGAATGCGTTGTTACGAAAGTCAAATAGTCGCGCTCCGCATGGAGCGTGTGAATTGAAACTCAGGATACACGCAAAATAATAACATTAGCACACGTCGCGCTCCGCATGGAGCGTGTGAATTGAAACCTCCGGAGAAGGCGGAAGCGCCACCAGCGAGTAGGTCGCGCTCCGCATGGAGCGTGTGAATTGAAACCTCGATGTGTCCGGTAACGTTTCCGAAGAACGCAGTCGCGCTCCGCATGGAGCGTGTGAATTGAAACTGGACAAGATTAAAGGAGGGGTTGGCCGAAATAAGTCGCGCTCCGCATGGAGCGTGTGAATTGAAACACTGACGGGGCAACTGGTGCAGTTTCTAGTTTAAGTCGCGCTCCGCATGGAGCGTGTGAATTGAAACTATTTCTTCGTCTGTTTCACTATCAATTAAGTGCGTCGCGCTCCGCATGGAGCGTGTGAATTGAAACAGAATATCAATAGCATAATCGGTATTAAATGCTTGTCGCGCTCCGCATGGAGCGTGTGAATTGAAACAGTAAATTGCTAGCGCTTGTTTTAGAACTACGTTTGTCGCGCTCCGCATGGAGCGTGTGAATTGAAACACCGTATGCAGGGCTTCCCTAGTAAGGCGCTGCGTCGCGCTCCGCATGGAGCGTGTGAATTGAAACACCTATTCCTTTCGATTGATAATTGCGGGGCGGCGTCGCGCTCCGCATGGAGCGTGTGAATTGAAACTAGATTACTCGCATGTGTAAGTGTCAAGTAATTCAAGAACAAATAGCTTGTTTTTTTAGTAGAGGTGTAGTGCCGATGCCCTGATGTATCCTATGCTCGTTATAGTATAGGATATATTTTAAAAGTTCAAGTTCAAAC
>WRBN01000006.1 GCA_009784515.1 Spirochaetaceae bacterium
AGCCAAGCTAAATTAACGTTACGGCTTACATCTAAACTTCTTAAACCATTGCCGGCTAAACTTAACCGAGTTAGATTACGATTATTGCTTACATCTAAGCTAGTTAGCCGATTACCGATTACATTAAGCCAAGCTAAATTAACGTTATTACTTACATCTAAAGTAGTTAGCCTATTACCGGGAGCTTCAAGAACCGCCAAATTAAGATTATTACTTACATCTAGGTTGGTTAACCTATTAAAGCTTATATTAAGATGAGTTAATTGTCGATTATGCGTTAAATTTAAAGAGGTAAATTTATTGAATAATAAATTAAGATTAGTTAAATGAGGGTTGTTACTTAAATCTAAATTAAGCAATCTTTCGCTGTAATTTATGCGTAAATCGGTTAAATTAATATTATTCCTTAAATTAAGACTGGTTAAGTTGGTATTATGTACCTCGAGGTTAGTTAAATTGGTAAGTCTGCTTACATCTAAACCGGTTAGCAGGTAAGAGCCCACACTAAGGTGGGTTAAGCGGGTATTGTTGTTTAAATTTAAGTCGGTTAAAGCATTACTTTGCCGCCCGCTTACGGTAAGCTGGGTTAGGTTAGGGTTATGGCTTAAGTCTAGCTGGGTTAAACTGCTCTGGCCTACATTAAGGTAACTTAAATGAGGGTTATTACTTACATTAAGGTTGCTTAAGGGGGTCCAAGAGGCATTAAGAGTAACTAAGTTAGTTAAATTACTTACATCAAGGTTAGTTAGCCGGTTGCCCCTCACATTAAGTTCGGTTAAATGAACAAGGCCGCTTACATCAAGCTGAGCTATCCTATTATGTTGCAGATTAAGGCTGGTTATGCCCGTCAGGTATTCAATGCCGGAGGCATTATCAATATTCCACATACCGGCACTAAATTCGCCGCTCATTCCAGCTAAAGCATCGCTTAAATTTTGGCCGGTAAGAGTGGCTTCACCGTTTAACCCTAACCTTCGGGCTACAGCCCCGCGCAAGGCCGAGTTAGGAAAAAGGCTGGTAAGGGTAGCGTCCTCCGGCACAGGCAAACCTTGCCCATAAGCCGTTAAAGTTGTTACTAACAAAACAAAAAGAAAAAACTTTTTCATTTAAAAACCTCTTAGTCTAAATTAACTCTGCCCGGCTTTTTTATTGAGCGCCAGTAACGATACGGGCATTGGGCAAACTGCTAAAGCCGATAATATCTTGCTGGGTTAAAGGGTTACCGCGTATCACCAGCTCTTGTAAATTAACAAGGCCAGTTACATCTAAACTAATTAGCTGGTTATTAGCCAAATTAAGAGTAACAAATTGTGTATTATTACTTACATTAAGGCTGGTTAGTTGGTTATTGCTTACATTCATAGTTCTTAAAGCAACGTTAGTAGTTAAATTTAACTGGCTTAGCTGGTTACCGCCGGCGCTAAGATGGGCCAAATTAACCAAACGGTCTAGGTTAAGGCTGGTTAGTTGATTATTACTTACATTAAAACTTTCTAACCTAAGCAAATTACTTACATCTAAACCAGTTAATTGATTATCTACCACCTGAAAAAAAGTTAAATTAACGTTACGGCTTACATCTAAGCCGGTTAAATCATTCCAATTTAAATTAAGCCTATCTAAATTAATATTATTACGTAAATTTATGCTGGTTAATTGGTTTCTTGCCAAATTAAGCTCGGTAAGTCTGGTTAGCCTTCGCACGTCAAGGCCGGTAAGCTGGTTACCCCCTGCCCAAAGGGTAGTTAAATTACTAAGCCTGCTTACATCTAGGCTGGTTAACTGGTTAGTATGCAGCTCTAAAACCGTTAAAGTATTAATCCGTCCAAAATTAATAGTGGTTAGTTGGTTAGTGGCAGCATAAAGATGGGTAAGCCTAGTCCGGCTTACATCTAAACTGGTTAGCTGGTTCCCCGCTATACTAAGCCAAGTTAAATTGGTGTTATTACTTACATTAAAATTAGTTAAGTTGTTGCCGGTTACATTAAGCCAAGTTAAACCCCTTAAATTGCTAATATCCAAATTATCTATTGAGTTGTTAAATAAATCGAGGCTGGTTAACCTAACGTTATTACTTACATTAAAACCGGTTAGTTGATTATCACGGGCATTCACTAAAGTTAAATTAACAAGACTATCAATATTTAAATGAGTTAATTGATTAGCTCTTGCATTAAGCTCGGTTAACCTAATCAGACCGTCTACATTAAGGCTGGTTAAGCGGTTATTATGCACCCATAAAACCGTTAAATTGGTAAGCCCATTAACATTAAGGTTAGTTAGCTGGTTATCTTGTAGTTCCAGCTCGGTTAAATGGCTAAGATGATTAACGGTGATACTCGTTAGCCGGTTATCGTTTACATAAAGATTAGCCAAAATAGTATTATTATTTAAATTAAGGCTAGTTAGCTGGTTAGCGCCTACGCTAAGCCAAGTTAATAAGGGATTATTACTTACATTAAAACCAGTTAAATTATTGTTACCCACATTAAGCCAAGTTAAATTGGTAAGAGTGTTTATATTAAGGCTGGCTAATTGATTGTTCCATAAATCTAGCACTCCTAAATTGGTAAGCCGGCTTATATCTAAGCTGGCTAACTGGTTATTACGGCCGCTAAACCAAGTTAAATTGGTAAGGTTACTTATATTAAGAGCAGTTAATTCGTTATCGCCTAAATCTAGCTCTACTAAGCGTGTTAGGTTATTTATATTAATGGCGGTTAATTGATTATTACCGGCATCAAGCCAAACTAACCCGGTAAGGTACTCTAGCCCCGCCGCATCGCTAATGTTTCGGCCGCTAATATCAAGGCCGCCGCCAAGTGCAGCTAAGGCATTACTTAGCTCTTGCCCGGTAAGGCCGGCATTACGGCCCAGCCGCTGGGCTACCGCTGTGCGTAAGTTGCCATCGGGGAATAAACTATTAAGGGTGGCGCCGGCCGGCACCGATAAACCCTGCCCGTAACTACTAGCTAAAGCCGTTATTAATAAAATAATGGTTAAACATTTTTTCATAAAAAAATCCTCTTATTATGGGTTATTACCAATAATAAAACAATTTTATCAATCGTGCAAGGTTGCTTTGTTGGTTGGGCGCCTCTTTATTCCGGGCAAATATCCTTTAGTTTTTTACCTTTAGCTAAATTGTCCACCAGTTTATCCAGCCAACGTATTTGCTGCATAAGCGGGTCGGCTATTTCTGATACCTCGTAACCGCAAATTTTACCTTTCATCAATTTAGCTTGGGGGTTTATTAAAGGGGCTTCGGCAAAAAAAACTTGTACCGTTACTTTACTCTTTAATTGCTCGGCCAGTCCCTCATCGGTATAGCCGGTAAGCCATTTAATGGCGGCGCTAAGTTCTTCTGGGCTGCGTCCTTTGTGAGTTATCTTTTCTAGGTAAAGTTGGTAAATACCGGCAAACTCCATCTTAAAAAGGCGCTGGTTTCTGTCGGCCACAGTTACTTTCCCTGATTATTCGCAGCGATTATCGCCTTAACGGTTACATTGGGGTTTTTAAAGCGGGCCGTGCTGCGCTGCCCCTTTAGCTGAATGGCGTTAGCCGCACACAGGTTGACACAACCCATACAAAAGCTACAGTTATGTTGATAAGTTGGCCCATCTTGCATAACAATATTTCCTACCGGGCAAACTTGGGCGCAAATACCGCATTGAGTACAACCGGCCGCTACAGTAAATTTTTGGTCCACATCACCATCGCGTAGCACCTCCAGCCGCTTTATTATATTTGTCATCACTTTACTGCCTAATCCCTTATTTACCTTTTGTTCGGCCCTAGCGGTTACAGCTTGAACTATGTTAGCTAATTTTTCTTCTATCTTTTTAGCGGGTTCTTTAGCTAATTGGTCTTCTATTTTAAATACTGGCAAGTAGTTATCAATCATTAAAATTTCGGCGCTATAATTAAAGCTAAAGCCTGCTTTAGCGGCCAGCTTTGCATATCACCCAAGCCGTTACCGGGAATATTACCGTAAGTCATTATATTAAAAAAGTAATTAGCTTTAAAAGATGACTGTTCCATAAAGCGTTGTACGGGTTTAGGCACCGCAGCTCCCCAACATGGCCAGACAAAACCAATGGCATCGTCTTCATAACTTTTACCGGCCCCTTTTAACTCTTGAGGGATAGAGATTAAATTACCGCCAATTTTACCAGCCACATATAAACAGTTACCGGTTGCCGTAAAATAAAAAATAGTCATAATACACCTCTTGGCTAAGGGTAACATATTTTACTTAAAAGGTAAATATTGAATTTTAGCAAAGTTACAACTAGCTTAATTTATAAATTAAACAACTTTAAATAGGACATTTGTGCGATAAATTTTATTAGAAAGCCTTTGATTTTATCAAAGATAATTTATATAAACTACTCTATAGTGCCGGGGAGCGGAATCGAACCGCCACGACTGTTAAGGTCGGGAGATTTTAAGTCTCCTGTGTCTACCAGTTTCACCACCCCGGCTACCGTAAGTAATAACATTACTTACAAGGCTAAGCATAACCTATTATCTTTTATTTTGTCAAGAGGCCATAATAATAAAAAAGCTATCCCTAAATAGGGCTGCTATTTCTTTAAACTAAATTGCCGCTGTTATGCAGGTTTTGTTTAATAGCCATAACTATGCGATGAGCCTAACGGCCGGCGGCCTCTAACCTTACCTCTAAAGCGTTAAGCTTGCTATGCCAAAAGCTGGTACGCTTACTAATGTTTGTTTTAAAAAATAATTTATCCATTAAAGTAGCGGCCGGCAAAGTGTCGTCCATAATGGTTAATTCTACCCGGCCGGCATTTTGCTTAAGCCTAAGCACAATCAGCCCTAAAGCCTTACCGCTTTCATTACTTACGCTAAACTCCAGCAACAAGCTGTTAAGTAATTTACTAACTTGGGCTTTAACTAAAGTTTTACCCAATACTAAATCAAAGTTACTGCCTACGGTTACGCTATCTACTTGGCTAAGCCAAGCGCCTAGCAGCTGCGGCTGGCTTAGATAGCTCCATACGGCGGCCATATCGCCGGGCAAATTGCGGCTAATAATTATTGTTTTCATCTTTTTTTATCTTCCTTTAATAACTTTAAAGTATCTGCCAGTTATTGGCAAAAGTAAATATATAATTAGCTTAAAGTTAAAACCAATCATGCGTTATTATTCTTAAATTAGGCAGGGTATCTATTCCTATAATATTTTCTTCGGCCAATGTATGGCCATCTATCCTAAGCTGCTGCAAATGAGTAAAACCGCTTATGTTAAGGCTGATTATGTGCGGATTATGGCGGATAGTTAAAAAAGTTAAGCCCGTAAGATTGCTTATATCTAAGCTAACCAACTGCGAATTACTCGATACATTAAGGCCTCTTAAATTACTAAGGTTACTTACATCTAAGCTAACTAACAGTGGATTATTTGTTACAAATAAACGAGTTAAGCCCGTAAGATTACCTATATTAAGGCTAGTTAATTGCCTATTAGAATGTACCGTAAGATCGTTTAAATTAAGGTTGCTGCTTACATCTAAGCTAATTATGCCGCTACCGCCTACTTCAAGGTGGGTTAAATTAAGCAAATTACTTACATTAAGGTTAGTTAGCCTGCTGTTAATTATTGTAAGATGTGTTAAATTATTATTATTGCTTAAATCTAGGCTCATTAATGGGTTGCCATCACCAACATTAAGCCGCTTTAAATAAATATTATTACTTATATCTAAATGCGTTATACTATTTCTTGCTATATCAATCTGAGTTAGATGTGCGTTATTATCTATATTAAGATTGGTTAACTGATTAGCACCTACAAAAAGCTCGCTTAAGTAAGTAAGGCCGCTTACATCTAAGTAAGTTAAATTATTACTGCCTACAGCAAGCACGTTTAAATTAACAAGGTTACTTACATCTATGCCGGTTAGCCGATTGTTTGCCGCTAAAAGGGTGGTTAACTTGGTGTTATGGCTTACATCTAACTGGGTTAAGCGGTTACCCGCTACATTAAGCAAAGTTAAATTAGGCAAATTACTTACATTTAGGTTGGTTAGGCCCCAAGTAAGCTTTTCGTCGCTAATCGGCGGCTGATTTTCTATACGCAAATCAGCTAAATTAGGTAAATAATCAAACTCGATGGAAGCTAAGCGGCTCATCTCTAGCCGCAGTTCGGTTAAATTAGGCAAATGGCCTAATTTAAAATGAGTTAAGCTATACAAATCAAACTGGCCGAAATGCAGCTTAGTTATGTTACCCGATGTTATGGTAAGCTCTCTTAAACCACTTAAATAGCGCAAACCGGTACCATCATTTACATTATCTATAGTTAATGTGCGAATTCCGGCCACTGCATCGCCCAGCCTTTGCCCCATTAAAGCGGCACGGCGGCTGCCTAACCTTTGGGCTACGGCATTGCGCAAAGCTTCATCGGGAAAGAGGCTCTCAAGGGTGGCATCGCCCGCTACAGGACGCCCTCCTGTAAAATAATGACAGCTTACAGTTGCCAGCAGTAAAACTATAGCCAAAATAACTTTCATTAAAAAGCCTCTTAAACCAATTTTAACATATTTTTACGGCAGAGTAAAGCTTAAAAACCCTTTGTTTAAAAAGCAACTTTATGCTACAATAATAACTAATGAAAAAACTTATCTCTCTCTTCTTCTTACTAGCCACCGTTGCCCACAGCCAAAACCTTAACGGCTTACTCACCCCTTACGGCCAGCAAAGGTTAAACAACCAGCAAAGCTTAGCCCATGCCAGCCGTAACCATTTTGTAACGGGTGATAGTTTAATTTTTAACAATTCCGCTTTTAACGGCTTTTTTAGTAATATTATTAACCAAATACAACCTACCTATTTGCAGCAAATTTTATATGTAGAGCCCGCCGGGTTAGTAACCAACCGTCCCGGTACCCTGCAAATTTATAATAGTTTACTTAACTTAAGCAGCCTAGAGCAAGCTCATATCATGCGCGACAGAGGCACCAGCCCGCTTTTTCGTAATATACGTATTTTTACCGATGAAAATTTTAGAAACGAAATTAGGGCTATCCCGGCGGTAACTACTATCCCCAATCAGGCACGTTATTTTGTTATTATGCGTGATGAACGTTTTGGAAATGTGCGCTACAGCATAAGTTTTAGCCATAATAACGGCAGTATTGGCGTAAATATTACCAATTTAGAGCGGGTGCGTTTTATGTTATGGACGGTAGCCGAAAGTAACGGTCTTAGCATAAGCTTTACCATTACCCCTACGGTGCAGGGTTATGTTTATGCCGCCCAAGTAGCCGCCAACGTAAAAGATTTAGATAATGTGCTTAACCGGATACATTTGCCCAGCTTTTTCAGCCGGCGCATAGAAGGCATTAAAGGCTGGTTATTTAGCCAATTATTTGGTTTAACCGTTATGCAGGGCATTCACCCTACGGCCATTAGTTTAGCTAATTAACCGGCTAAGCTAATAATTTGCTCGCGCAGGCTGGCTACTTCGTTAAGATAGCTGGAGCTTTTAAATTGGGCAAAAAAGGCATTACAAGCTAGCATAGCTTTAAACAAAGCTCTTTCTTTATATAAAACATTATGCTGATAAATTACAGCCTGCTGGTACCAAGTGTAAACCTCTAGACGGCATAAAAAATCGTAAATATCGTGGTTAAATTTATGCACAACCGGCTGAGCTTTGGTCTTTTTTTTAGGTAAGCCGGCCCCAAAAGTTAAAGGAGTACGGTTAAAAATATCGGTAGCTTCTAGGATAAGCTGGGTATAGTAACCGGCCAGTTGTCCGGCGAACCTATCGGGGTGATAAGCAATAATAAAATCTTTTAATAACTTTCGCCGCTCGCCCATATTGGCGCACAAAAGCATTAAGGTTTTAAAGTTATTAAGGGTGGCTTGTTGCTCCATAACTACTTTTTCGGAAAAGCCGTGAATAAAATTTAAATTTAATCATCTTTAACTAAAGAAGTTTTAAAAGATACCGATAAATACTTGACAAAAAGCAAATTTGTCATTTTCTTTATATTTATGAACTACAATCCAAAGGTCAGCGAAGTTGTCTTTAACAAAAAGCAAAAATATGAAATAGAATTAAACTACCTGCGTAATATCGTTTTAAGCCTTCACTTTACAGAAGAGCTAAAATGGGGGCAAGCATGTTATTGTATTAACGGCAAAAATGTAGTGCTTATTGCTGCCTTTAAAGAGTACTTTGCTTTAATTTTTTTTAAAGGGGCTCTCTTAAATAACGATGCCGGCTTATTAACCAGCCAAACCGAAAAGGTGCAAGGCGGCCGTATTATTAAATTTACCGGCTTAGATTACCTACGGCAGCACGAAAAAACCGTTAAAAACTATTTGCAAGAAGCCATCGAGGTAGAAGAGCAAGGCCTTAAAATACCCCAAGACATTACCACCCGATTACCCATACCGCCCGAGCTTAACGCCGTATTTAATAAAGACAGCCCCTTTAAAGATGCCTTTTGTAATTTAACGCTGGGCCGGCAGCGCGGCTACTTGCTTTATTTTAGTGATGCTAAGCAAAGTAAAACCCGTATAGACCGCATTAACCACAGCCGTGAGCGAATTTTTGCCGGCTTAGGACTTCATGAATAATGAAGAATTAAAAAGTAAAAATTAAGAAAGTCTATTTATTAATTCTTAATTATTACTTTTTAATTACTCTGGGAGTTCCAATACAATTTTACCTAGCTTGCCTGCCCGTAAATCTTTAAAAATGGCTAAGGCACCGGCTTCGGCATCATCGTTACGGCCAAGTTTAAGGGCTACCGCTGCGGCAAAAGTTAGGCCGTCTTCACTGCAATCAATATGGTAACGCTCTTTAAGCTGTCCGGCATAATGCTGGGACAAAAAGGGGTAAACTAAGCTAAAGGCCTCGCTTACAATATATATTTCGTCTTTAATAGCCCCTAAAGCCGCTAAACGAGCGGCGGCTAGTTGGTCTTCTAGGTTAGGCCATAAAGTACCGGGACTATCGTATAAATCGATTTGCCCCACTTTATACAGGGCCATATCACGGGTTACGCCGGGTTTATCGGCCACGTTCGCCTTTTTTTGGCGGGCTAAAGCATTAATCAAAGTGCTTTTACCGCAGTTAGGGATACCAACTATTAAAGCCTTCGGCCGCTCGGTCCGGCTTTGAGAGGCTTTTTTTTTCATAAAGCCGGTTATTTCGCCTTTCAGCCTATCCACATTGGTACGCGTTTTAGCCGAGAGCGGTAAAGCTTTTATTTTGTTACTTTCAAAATATTTAAGCCATTGCAATAATTTGGCGTTATCGGCTAAATCGGCTTTATTTAGCAAAATAAGGCGCGGTTTTTCACCGATAATTTGGTTTAACATAGGGTTACGGCTGCTTATGGGGGCACGCGCATCGACAATCTCCAGCACGCCGTGCACTTGGGTTACGGCCTCTGCCAGTTGTTGGCGGGTTTTATTCATATGGCCGGGAAACCAGTTGATAGACATACCGTTAGTATACTGCTATTAATGAGCTGTGTCTAGCTTGGCTAGTAACGGACAACTATCCCTTTATAATTCCCAAATTCCCCTTTGTTTGTAATACCCGTAAGGGGGATTATACATAACTTTTTCAACTTTAATTAAGGGGTATTAATATTTATAAGCCAAAGGTCAAAGATTTCAATTTTTAATTGACAAAGGTTATTGACTAAATCAAAATAAATCCTATAATACTATAGGTAACTCATAAATATATAGGGAGTTTACCATGAAAAAACTAATTTTATTAGTTACAGCCGTCTTTATTATTAGCTGCGGAGCTAGTAATAATGCCAACTTCGATTTAATCATCTTTCATACCAACGATAGCCATGGGCGTGGGATAAGCACCGGTAATAATGTCATCAATTATGCTTTACTCGCCGGTTATGTAGAAAACTATCGGGCCGAAGGGGCCACGCTACTGCTAGATGCGGGCGATGCCATTGCCGGGTTGCCTACCGGTAACTTAGCGCGCGGCACCAATGTGATAGAGGTAATGAACCTAGTGGGTTTTGATGCCATGACACTAGGTAACCACGAGTTTAACTGGGGAGCCGACCACGCTTTGTCGTTAATTGGCTTGGCCGATTTTCCTCTTGTGGCCGCCAATATTTTAGCTCCCAACGGCACACCTCCTTTTACCCCTTACATTATTAGAACCTTTGAGGGTGTACGCGTAGCCATTGTTGGCTTAGCCACCCCCGAAACCTTATTTAAAACTAACCCCGAAGGGATTATCGGTTATAGTTTTGTCGACCCTGTGGAAACTATGCGCGCCCTTATGCCGGCCTTAAACCGCGAGGCCGATATTATTGTTGCCCTTGCTCACTTAGGGCAAGAAGGGGCCGATACCAGCATTCGTTTAGCTACCGAAGTAAACGGTATTAACCTTATCATCGATGGCCACGACCATGCTTTATTGCCCGAAGGCTTATGGGTAGGTAATACTTTAATTGTTTCTACCGGCGCTCATTTAAGTAATTTAGGTAAAGTTACCTTAACTATCGAAAACGGCCAACTAGCTAGCAGCCGTGCCGAACTTTTACCGCGCAGCGCCTTTGAAAGCGTGCCCGCTAATGCCGCTATCGAGGCGATGTTTGCCCGTATTAATGCCGAAACTGCCGTTATTATGAACGAGATAGTAGCCAGCACCCCGATAGCCCTTAACGGCGAGCGCGCCGATGTACGTACCGGCGAAACTTTACTGGGCCAGTTAATTGCCGATAGTTTAATTGCCGAAACCGGCGCCGATATTGCCATTATGAACGGCGGCGGTATCCGTGAGAGTATCCCGGCCGGACCTATCAGCAAAGGCCAAGTTATTACGGTATTACCTTTTGCCAACGATATTGTAACCATACGTATTAACGGCGCTACCTTAAGAAGGGCCTTAGAGCACAGTGCCGGCGTTTACCCCGAGCAAAGCGGCGGTTTTTTGCACCCGGGCGGTTTTAGCTATACCATTACTCCCAGCCAACCGGCCGGCAGCCGTATTAGCAACGTTATGGTTAATGGCGTGGCCTTAAACGATAACTTTACCTACACCGTAGCCCTTGCCAACTTTTTAGCCAGCGGTGGTGATGGTTTTACTATGTTTGCCGATACCCCTTTAACCGGTATGTTTGCCAGCGATGAAGTTATTTTTATTAACTATTTACAAAGCGGTAATGCAGGCTTTACTTTTAGCCCACGTATTACTTGGGTAAGGTAACCCAGATTATAACAAAAAAGGGCTAGCCATTAGCGCTCAGCCCTTTTTTAAATTAAGTTCCTATTATTGCAAATAGCTGCTGATTATCGGCATGGTATTCAATATTCCTTATTTATGTTATAGTTAAACTATGAAAGAGCTTTACTACTTAAATAATCCCGTTAAAAACTATAGTTGGGGCCCCATAAACGGCCTTGTTCCCTTTACAGAAGAAGATGACCGGCCACAGGCCGAACTATGGTTAGGGGCGCACCACTTGGGCGAATCTGTAGTGATTAACGGCAAAAATAAAATCACTCTTAGTAAATTTATGAAACAAAATGCTATTTTAAAAGATACCGCCGGCTTGTCTTTTTTGCTAAAAGTTTTAGCCGTAGACGGCCCAACTGCCCTCTTTTTACACCCAAACAAAAGCCAAGCTAGGGTTAATTTTGGCCAAAATAAACTGTTTGTAGATAATAACGGTAAAGATAAATTAATTTGTGCCATCGATAACTTTAGCCTACTAGCCGGCATTAAAGAGGCCAAGCAGCTTTACCAAAGTTTTACCGGCTGCCACTCACAGGCTCTTAGCCACGAGCTGGCGGCTTTAAGCGGGCAATTAAACGAAGAAGGTGTTAAAACTTTTATCACCGGCCTTTTTAAGTTAGAGACTAAACGCCTTAACCGTTTTATTGATGAAGTTCTGGCTAACCCGCATAATGAACTATTATGCAGTTATATTGAGCATTTAAGCCGGCTTTATCCTAATAGCATAGCGGCCTTAGCCCCGCTTTACCTTAATTTATTTACTTTGCAAGCCGGCGAGGCTCTCTATCTTACCGCCGGGCAGCCGCAGCTTTACCTTAACGGCCTAGCTTTAGAGCTAGGTGATAACAGCGACAACCAACTAACTTTTAGTAAAGATGAGCTAACTTTTAGTTGCCTAAACTTTGCACAACCTAAACCCCTTAGTGCCGATGATGATAGCTTTTACCACTTTGATGCTACCAAAACTTTTAAACTACAACGGTTACAGCTTGATACCGATTATTTTATTAATGCCAAAAACTCTGCTCAAATTATGGTGTGTACCAAAGGTAAAGCTAGGCTTACGATGGTTAAGGGCAATAAGGCCGGCCAAAACGACAGTTATTTAATTAAGCGCGGCCAAAGTTTGTTAATCCCTTTTGCTGCCGGGGGCTATACCTTTAGCGGCAAGGGCGAATTTTACCTAGCGCATAGTTAGCAAAATAGAAAAGCACTAAACCCTAAAAAACACATTTTACGGTAAGCTTTTAATTAGGTTCTTAGATAACTTTAGCAATTAGCTGGATTGTATTAAAGTAGTTGCCGCCTTCTGCCGCCATCATATCCAAATCCCATTTTTCGTCTGGAACAGAAGGGTTCCGGGTGGCAAGGTATTCCTTCCAAGCTATATCGTGGCAAACCATTTCGCTTATGCTGATAATTTCTATGCCCTTGGCCTTACTCCATAAGTCTTTCCACCATTCAATACCACGAACAAACCTTGCAACCTCTGGAACACTCCAAAATGGTTGCATTTCCGGTGGAACATTGTCGCCAAAATCATATTTAAGCCCGGGAAAGGCCACGGCAATGTAGCCGCCTTTTTTAATGTAAGAGGTAAACTTTGGTAACATATCTTCATTATCACCAAACATATTGTAGGCGCCTACTGAAAAAATCACATCGAAATAATGCTTGGCAAAAGGTAAGAGCAAAGTTGCATCTATCATCATTGGAACGATTTTATCTGCAATGCCAAGTGATTGAAATCTCTCATAATTTTCGGTCGGGTCGGCATATAAATCGGCGGCAAAAACCTCTGCACCGTATTCTTGCGCCAAATACAACGACGACAAGCCCGGCCCGCAACCTAAATCGAGAATTTTCATATCCTTTGTGATGGCAAAATGCGAAGCCAATTCCTCCGCTTGCCGTATACCATTCGGGCCCCACATTGTAGATTGCAATAGGGCAAAATTTTTTTCATCGGCCATAAATTTATTTGAAAATGTATTACTCATTATTTTTCTCCCTAAGCTTAGTTTATGGAGATAAAGCCTTGCATAGCTACCACACGCTGCCCTTCGGGGCTAAGCATCCAGTTAATAAAAAATTCCTGAAAGCTATCGGGTTGTATTGGTCCATTAGTTACTAAGTAAAGGTTACGCGAAATAGGATAGCTGCCATTGCGTATATTGGCTACACTAGGAGCAATCCCATTAACATCTAACACCACACCGCCTTGATTCCACGTTTGGTCGTAAAAGCCATGCCCTACGTAACCAATCGCTCCCGGTGTATTAGTTACCGTAGCTACTACATTACCGCTGCTGTTAGCTACTAAAACGTTACTGGCAAAATTTAAACGATAAGGCTGCATAACTAATTCGTTAAAACTGCCAAAGGTGCCCGAACCATCTTCACGGTTAACAACCTGAATAACCAAGTTAGCCCCGCCTATCTCGCTCCAGTTGGTAATATTCCCGGCATAAATATTAGCCAGCTGCTCGCTGGTAATGTTACTTACATTAGCGCTGCTATGCACAATAATAATCATACCATCTATAGCAAAGGTGTGCGGCACAGCGCCCTGCGCCAGCTCGGCAGCATTTAAATCGCGGCTGGTACCGCCAACTAAAAAGGTCCCGCTAAGGGCGCCGGTTATCCCTGCACTACTCCCTTGCGCTTCGTAAACAATATGATACTCGGGATGGCCGGCACGAATAAACTCGGTAGCTACATCAAGTATAGGGGCTAAAGTGGTAGAGCCCCCAATGGTAAAGGTAGTGCCACTAGGCCGACACGCCAATAAAGCAGCAACAACTAACACAATAACCGCCTTTTTCATAACGTTACTCCATTTTTTTTAAATTTATGTCTATATTAAGCATATTTTATACCTACCATTTAACACAAAACAGGCCGCTTTGTCAAGGCTATTTCGATATAAAATGCGACATTTAATAAAATAATTATTATTTTAGCATTATAACAATAATGATTGCCGATTTGTTTTTAGCTAATAAATAATACAGCGCCTATAGCCTCTTAAGGTACTTATTATTAAAACATATTAAATCTTTAGCCATTTTTAAGCCTTTGTTCTTCTTGTTCAATAGCTTTTTTAAGAGCCTCAAGAGCGGCAGGGACATCTTCTTTAGCTACCTTTAATAATCTCCGCTCCCTAACCCCATCATATTCATGAATAATTACATTACGCATATCGGTCATATCGCGCCAAAGAATATCTTTATATTTATTTTGTATCTCCTCCGAAACACGATTAGCGGCTTCACCCGCTATCTCAAAGGTACGTTCTAAACCACGCATAACCAACTTAGAGTATTTTTCATCTATTTCTTTATTCTGCTGTAAAAGTATTTCATACTCGGCAGCATAGCCTACTCCTTCTGTAAGACTGGCTATCATATCTTTCATATATTGTATATGGCGTTTATTCTTTTTCATGTGTAAATGGTATCCTCCAAAATATGAGCTTTAAATTCTTCACGTAAATCTTCTTCAAGATGCGGGTCGGTTTTAATCTCAAAGAGGGTTTGAAAGTCGCGATTAATACGAACTAACTCAAAAAGGCCAATATGGTCGGTATTATCGCAAAAGTAAACAATATCAATATCGCTCTGTTCCGTTTGTTCGCCCCGGGCATACGAACCAAATACTCCTATCTTGGTAATAAGATATTTTCGTTTAAACTCGGGAGCTGCTGCCCGTAAGGTTTCCAAAATTTCTTCGAGCGTTTTCATAACTTTATTATAGCCTATTAAATCTCTTTAGGCAACTTACGTTTACTTATAAATAGTGCAGCAATTACGGCCGTTTTCTTTGCTAAAATATAAAGCTTCGTCGGCACGTTCCATCAAGGTGTTTAAATTATGAAAGCGGTCTTTATCCCATAAAGCAATCCCTAAACTAACCGTTACTTGATAATATGTCGGCAAAGCCCGATATTGGTGCGAAGCCACTTTTAACCTAACTTTTTCGGCCGCAGCCAAGCTGGCGCTATAACCGGTGCAGGGCAGCATAGCTACAAATTCTTCGCCGCCATAACGCGCAAATAAATCGCTGCGCCTAAGGTTATCTTTACAAAGAGCCGCCAGCTCTTTTAGCACCTCATCACCCACGCTGTGGCCAAAGTTATCGTTAATAGCTTTAAAAAAATCTATATCGATAAACATTAACGCCAGCTCACTGTCTTCACTAACGGTTTGTTTTAAAATTAATTTACCTTTACGCATAAAAGTGGCCCGATTATTTACTTTTGTAAGATAATCTAAGGTAATTAATCTTTTAATTTTACGGTTGTGCCGCTGAAACACATTGGCCAACTGGTCTAACTGGTGGCCAATATAATCTAACTCGCCGCTATTAGATAGATAAGTACGCGCCGAAAAATCGCCTTCTTTTAATTTAGATAAAGTAGTTAAAATACGATTAATTTTACGGTTTAAACTTTTACGTAAAGCTAAGATGGCCGAAAGATTGGCAAAAATGTTAATAATTAACGTGGCCATCAATAACCAAATAGCTGTGCGATAGCTACCCTGTAATAACATAGGAACAACTAAAATAATACTTAAAGTTGGTAATACCACCAAACCGTAAGGCAAAAATCTATAAAAATGGTCCTTTTTCATTAGCTTCTCCCCCTTTTAATAAGGTACTAAAGCTAAAGGGTTTTAAATAGTCTAGTCTTTTTACCCTAGCAAAAAATATCAAAACTTTCTCCTCAAGTGAAGAAATAATAACCCGTAATTGAGTAGTGGTAACTGAAAAGTTTGGCCTGTAGGTGTAACCCTTAACTATTATAAGCCAAAGCCAATTTATTAAAATTTTGGGTAAGGGCATATAAAGCTACAAAAATACCAAAAATTATGCCGCCCACCAAAGTAATAAGCACATAAGCCCCGCCGCTTTCGTTAATGGTAATATTGCGGCTGTCGCCATTTTCTTGCAGACGGTTGCCCAGTTCGTAAAGCCAAACAAGGCCGTATAAACCAAAGGTAACTAACCCTAGCAATAAAACCATTAGGCCGCCTTTAGTTGTTTTACCATCGCCGGCGCAAATAATATTAACATCATGCGCTATTTTATCGCTCCAATAAGCACTATATAGGCCAAGAGTAACCAGCATTAAAGCGGCATCTAGCCAAAAATTACGTTCGTTAATCATAGTTTTAGTTTAACTTGATATATTAAAGATGTCAAGGGAAAATAGTTAAGATATAACCACAAAAGACACAAAAATATTATTCTTTTCGCGTCTTTTGTGGTTAATTTGCCATTGCTTTGCCTGTTATATTAGCGGTTTTTCGTTATAGTCTTCAATTATTTCGTACATATCATATTTTAAGCAATCGGCCAGCAGCTGTTTATCGTTTTTAGTTAAGTTATTGTACTCTAAAGCTTCTTTTAGTATACGGCTAATATGTCCGCTGCTGTAATAGGGGCTTTCACTCGCTTTGGGGTTTTCTTTAAGGCAGTTATTTTGCTTTTTACCTTCAACAAGGTGCTGGGTTAAACCGCTCTTATCTTTTTCTTTAATAAAAACCACTGGCATTTTTGGTGTGCGGCCATTTAAAGCCTCTCTCGCCGCAAGCTGAGCAGTTAGCCGCTCTTTTTCGGCTCTTTCCGCCGCTAATTCGGTTTTTAAGCCGGTTACTTGGTTACGGGCTGCCGTTGCTTCTTCTTTAACAAGTTCTATTTGCCTTTTGGCCATTAAAACACCAATAAAACCACCGGTGTAGGTAGTGGCCGTATTAAACATAATCCCTATATCTACCCTTAACATTAAGTTTCTGGTAAAAAAAGCAAATATAAGAAGAAAAAAAGCGGGAACACTTAATTTTAAAGGTACAAAAAGGGCGGTTAAAGCAAAAGGCAGCCAATAATAGCCGTTATTAGGGCTAATAACCCACATCCAAATTATGGCTACGGCGGCAGCTATAACCAGCCCAACGTTATAGTACCACTTAGGTAACCATAAATTACTTCGGTAAAGGCCAATAAGCACCAGTGATGTAAGCAACAAAGGAGCTGCTTCGCTGCCTACATAAACAAGGTTGCTAACAGAGAATATAATGGTTAAAACCAAACAAACTACATATAACCACAACAAAACATAATCGGCTGTGTTTTTATTTTTCATTATATTAATAGTTTACGGTCTTTTTTCACCCCATGGCCCAGTTGGATTGTCATTTCCGCTTTGAATAAAACGCGGCTCAGCGCTTAAAGTCCCAGCGGTTAATAAAGCCAACATTAAAATAGCAAGTAATTTTTTCATAAATAAAACCTTCCTTTAAATAAATAATATTTTATATTATACCTTTCGGCTATTATTGACAAAACTTTAGGTATAAAATAAAAAAAGTAACTACTAATTAAGTTTTAAAAAATTTACTTATGGCTTTCCTGCCCACGCGCCTCCCGGATTATTACCACCTCCTTGAATAAAACGCGGCTCAGCGCTTAAAGTTCCAGCGGTTAATAAAGCTAACATTAAAATAGCAAGTAATTTTTTCATAAATAAAACCTTCCTTTAAATAAATAATATTTTATATTATACCTTTCGGCCACTATTAACAAAGCTTTAGGCATAAAATAAAAAAAGTAACTACCGGCTAATAGCCAAATATCATAAACTTTAGGGATTGTTATGTTAAGTTATTTGCCGGCTACATCAGCTTTTAGCCTATAAAAATGGTTGCCAAAAAGCCATAAATAGGTAAAAATAAAAGTATATTATCCCACCATAAAAAAGGAGAAATTTATTATGGAAAACAAAAATTTAGAGCAAGAATACCTATTGGAAGGCGCTGCAGAACTTGTGGAAGAGCCACAAGCCTTATTGCAAATAACGGTAAGCGCCACAGCCGTTATGTACAAGGCAAACGAAACAACCGTAGAGTTTGCCGTTAATTCGCCCAGCAAATTAACGGTATGTTATTTTATTTTTAACCCCGAAGATGTAAACTTTACCCGCTTTAAGTTATCCCAAGCCGGCGCCTTTAAGCAGGCCTTTACAAGCGGCCACCACCACATTGCTGTAGAGGCCGAAGACGAAGATGGCCGTACCGCTACTAAAACTTTTACTTTAAAGGTGCGTTAGTTTAAGGTAACTATTCACCTTAGACACCAAAACCCTATGAAATTCCCTTCGTCAGCGAAAGAAATTTAGTAGGGTTTCATTTTTCAATTATTTAAGCACCGCCCAAGTGGCCCCGCTGCCGCCATCTTTCGGGCTGGCCCGGCCTATTTTACGCACTAATGGGCTAGCCTGTAAAGCCTCCAGCACCGCCTCCTTTAACACAGCCTTGTTACCCGGCGAGTGCAGCCCTTTACCATGCACAATCAGTACTTTTTCGCAGCCCTCGCGGCCGGCTTTTTGCAAAAAATTTTCCAACTGGTTTAAGGCAGAGCCGATGGTATCACCGTGTAAATCTAGCTTACGTTCTATGGTAAGGCCGTTAATTTTGCGGTTACGAGCTTTTAAAGCATTTTCTTGAGTTTCGTTATCAATTTTAATTATTTTTTTAGGAGGGTAAAGCTTTAAATACTGCTCCATTAAATTTGGCTCTTTATCCATATTTTTTCTCCTAAGCCGCTTAATGGCTTAAAAACATTAAGCCATCGTAGCCGGCCCAGCTTTCGCCGTTAATGGCATCACGCAAAAGCAGGTAATTACTGTAACGGGTAACCAAAGTAAAACTTTGCCCGGCACGGGCGGTGGTAAGTAAGCTGGCGCTGCTGCTGGGAATGTTAAACAGCTGCACTTCCTCCAGCACAATTACTCTATTATTAGGCAAATGGTTAGCATAAATAACATAACCGGTAGCTGCCAAAGCTAAAACAATAGCCAAACCGCTAAGCAAAAACCTATAACCCTTACTTTTAATAATTAATGTTAACCCGGCAAACAATAAAGCAAAGCTAACCAACAAAGGAAAAAGCCAGCTTTGCCGCACAGTTAGCCTAATATTGGTAGTTAAATTTTGGCTTTGCTCAAAAGCCGTTAAAGTACCTGCAATGCGCTTGTTAAATGGGTTAAAACTATAAGCTTTATGTAAATAATAAACAACATAGCCACACTCGCCTAGCTGCTGATACATTAAAGCTTTATTATAGTTAATAGCCGCTTGGTTATGTTTAAATTGGCCTTCGGCTAAGGCATAAAAGGCAATAGCTTCGTGCCAAAAGCCGCTCTGTTTAGCCTCTGCCGCCCGGATTAAACTTTCGATATTAAGATTAGCTTTAAACGAAAACAATAACGGCATTACCATAAAAAAACTAAGCATTACTTTTTTTTGCGGCTTGGGTTTAAAAAATTGCCCCACCAGCAGCCCAGCTAATAAAATAAGTGGTAAAACATAAGGCCACACTCTAAAATCGCGCATAGCTAAAATTTCTTCTACACTCAGCACCGGCAGCAGGTTAGCCGCTTCGGGCTGAATATTAAAATAATTTATTAAGTTAGCCGGCTGTATTACTTGCCCGCTGGCGGTATCTAGCCAATTAAAGGGGGTTACCGCTAAGCTGGCCTCCCCGGCAGCGCTAGGGCGCAGCCTATACTCCACCCGTTTAAAACCGGCAAGGCCATGCCCCGTTACCCTTAACTCTTCGCTTGTGTTACTATCTATAACCTCAAAACCATTAAGCTGCAAAGCCGGTAAAGTTAATCTATTAAAGTTGCCTTCGCCCTCCAGCAGTAAAACCACATTTAAAGTTGAGCCATAGGGAATAGTATCACCTTGCCAAGCTTGGCCATTAAGCCAAATATGTGTACTTAAATTAAAGCGGCCTACGGCATTATGGCTAACTGCCGCCGGTAAGGCAAAAATATCGATGACGGCTGGAGGAGCCGTACGCACAGCACCGGCAATTACCGCACTCATAGCCGGTAAAGTTATCCGGCCGGCAGCCGTAGCATTTACCAACCACGAACCAACGGGAATATGGTAATAAAGGCTACCATTAATTTGTTCGTAGGTAATACCACCAAAGGCTCCGGCCGGCGCCACCTGCAAGCCGGTTATGGCCGGTAAATTAACTGTAGGCAGCGGGCTAAGCTCGCGCAAATTACGGGCCTCTAACACTAAAGTAAAACTTTGCCCGGCATAAAGGCTATTAGGAATAGCCCGCCAAGCCAACGCAGGGCTGGGTGTACTGCCGGCAGGCGGAGCAGGGCTTACCGTAAAGGGAAAAGGATTACTCCACAATGTGCCTTGTGCCGTATCTAACCTAACCGGAGCTATTTCGTAACTGCCGGCAGCGGCCCGCAGGATATAACTATATTCTACACTATCACCTAAAACCGGGTTAAAATTTACTCTTGCGGTGGGACCGCTTATGATGGTAAGGCCGCGCGGAAAAGCTAAAGCTGTAGCCACAAAGTTATCACTGATATTGTACATTACCGGAAAGATAAAACTTACCTGAAAATTTTGCCCCGCCTGCGGATTAAGCGGGTAAATGGTTACCGCTACTTCGGGCAACTGACCGTAAGCAGGCAGCTTTAACAACAAAAAAAGCGCTACAAGGAACTGTTTAAAGTTAAGGGGTATTTTAGGCCGGCCGGTAAAGCCGGCTACCAGTCGTTTTCGTCTTGCCACTGATAGTTACCTCCTTCACGCAACCAAATATGAGCCTCTTGCCGTCTTAAAAAATCGAGCATACGTTCTTGCTCCGAGCTTAAATCGTTACTGTTAGCCTCTCTTATTTCACCGGCTCTTTCGGCCCCCCGCTGGAAAAGGGCCAGCTCTAAATTTATTTTAGCATTAAAATCATTAGGGTTAGCCATTAAAGCAGCAATAAAACTGCTTACCGCTTCATCAAATTGTTCTAACCTAAAGTGCATTACTCCTTGATTAAACAGCGCCTTAGAACGTGTTTCGTAGTTATCACTGGTTTCCGCTAACCGCCACATCTCTAAGGCCGCTTCGGCTTCGCCTAAAGCATCGTAAACATTACCCAAATTAAAATAAATACGTTCGCTTTGCCGGTTAAACTCTAGGGCTCTAAAATAAGCGGCCACCGCTTCGTGGTAACGGCCTTGCTCAAAACGGTAGTTACCCGATAAAACCAAAAAAGCCGGAGCAACGGCGTTACAGCCCGAAAGCCAAGTTAAAGACAAAATTAAAACGAGCCGTATAACCTTGACCATCTTGCACTCCTTATAGCCAGTTTGCCAATTAAGCTGATAATTGCTAACAACACAAAGTTATTAAATAAGCTGTAATTAACATAACTTAAAATAAAATTACTTTGCTCGTAACCTTTAAGCGCCTCAAGCAAGGTTTCTATTAAAGCCGCCTCGTTAATGTTATGATACCAGCCATTGGTATGGTTAGCCAAAGTTATTAACGCAGCTTCCTCTAGGCGGCTAATCACCGGCTGCCCACTTCGGTGCATAATTTGCTCACCGCTAGGTAAAAAAAGATGCGACCCTTCGTGTGTGCCCACGCCAATGGCAAAGATGGTAACGTCGCGCCGGCGGGCTAACCTAATGGCCTCTTCAATATCACCGGAGAGAGCCTCGCCATCGGATAACACAATAATCACTTTTTTACGGCTATTATCATTAGCAAATAAACTGGTAGCGCTATTTATCCCGGCCGCTAAATCACTGCCGGGACTAGTTAGATGGCTGGGGCTGGCATGGTTAATTAAAGTAATAACAGCGTTATTATCATCGGTTAAAGGCATAACCGGCACAGCCGTACCTTTAAAGATAACCAAAGCCAGACGCGAGCTACTAAGGTTAGCCGCCAGCTCGCCGGCGGTAAAACGCATAGCTTCTAGGCGGCTGGGGGGAATATCGGTAGCCAGCATACTATTAGAAATATCCAACACAAACACTACATCTAACCCCAAATTTTCGCGCTGCACGGCCCGGCGGCCAATATAAATATCGGCTAAAGCCAAAACTGCCGAGCTATAAAAAACGGTAAAACTTAAAGCCAACAACATAAAACGTAAAGTAAAAAGTTTTTTATGGTGCGGGTTGCCGCCAATACTTAAATAAGCACGCCAACTGCTTTTAAAAATAAAGAGATAACCTATGGCTATAGGTATTAATAATAAAAGTAACCATAAAATTTGTCTGTATAATATAATCATATTTTCTCAATTAAGAATTAAAAGATAAAAACTACCCCTTAATTATTACTTATTTATACTACCTCACGTAAAATTAATGCCCTGATGGCCAGCGAAATTAAAGCCAAAATAAACGCCACCAATAAAAATTGGCGGTTATAAGCCGTACTTAAGGTAATTAACCTAAAACGGGTATCGCTGCGTTCTAAATTATTAACGGCCTGAAAAGCCGAGTCGAAACCCCAAAAGCTTTCGGCCCTAAAAAAAAGACCGCCGGTTTGTTCGGCAATACGCCTCAGCAGCTCTTCATCGTAAGAGGCATCGTTAATTATCCCATCAATAAGTACACCCGTTTGCGGGTGAATAAAACTAACATTTACTACGCCGGGCCGGCCTACCCCAATGGTAAAAGCGGTAACCCCCAGCGAATTTAAAATATCAATGGCCGTTAAAGGGTGAATTTCGCCGGCATTATTATCGCCATCGGTAACTAAAATTACCACGCGGTTACGGCCTTCAATATGGCTTAAATGCAAAGCGGCCAACGCCAACGCCATACCAATGTTAGTACCGTCTCCTAGCTCCATTATCCGCACCGCATCAAGGCTGGTTAGCAGAAAGTTATAATCTAAAGTTAAAGGCACACGTAAAGCTGCTTCACGGCCAAAGGAAATAAGGCCAATTTCATCGTTTTCGCGGCTAGAGATAAAACGCCTAATGGCATCTTTAGCTAGCTCGAAGCGGCTTTCGCCGCCAATATCACGTGCCGCCATCGAGGGCGATTCATCTAGCACTAACATAATGGCTGCTCCTCTATTAAAGTAAAGCCGCTCGGTAGTGGTACTTTCGGGTCCGCTTAAGCTAATAACTAATAAAAAAGCCGCCAGCCAAAACAATAAATAAGAAAGTTTAGATAAAAAAATAGCCGCTACCGGTTTGAGCCGATAAGGTTTAAGCCGCCACAGTTTAAAGCTCCATAACAGCCGCCCACCACGTTTTTTTCTAAAATGAAAAAGATAGATAAGCACCGGAAAGCTAAGCAAAATAACTAAATAACTTAGCTCATTAAGTAATAGCATTGCGTTTTCCTTTATAACGTTCGTAATTTTTAGCTAAATTACGTACCAGTTCAATATCTTCTTTACGTTGCTTATCGCTTATTTTTAAGCCGCCAAATTTAATTAAATCGCCTCGTTCGTATAATTTAACAATCAAATTTATCTCTTTTACGTTATAACTTTTTTTAAGCAGGCCGGCAAATTCATCGGCTGTGGCACTGCGGTATTCCTTAACATGGCTGCTCTTGCTAAGATAATTACGGTAACTTTCGAGTAAAGTAAAGTAAAATTGCCTGTTATCCAGCTCTTCGGCTTTAAGTAACTGTTTAATATCTTTGCGCAGCTCTTTAAAAGGCGAATACCAATAATTAATAAAAGTTTGCATTAATTTTTTAGCAGCCCGCAATCCATAATAAATGATGAGAGGGAATAAAAAAAGTGTGGCTACCGACAAAGTAATAAGTAAAATAGTGCCATTTAAAGCCAGCGGCAGATAAGCCGAATGAAGTTCTTGGTTAGCATTATTGCCCAGTAATGAGGCCACATTGTAATTAATAGCCGTCGTTTGTACAGCCCCAAAATCAAAGCTGATGGTACCGGCACCCGGAGCAAAAACTCTAAATTCTACCATTACTAAGGTATCTGTCGCCCGCTGAACAACTCGTATTTGCTCCACAACAATACGTTCGTTCATCTCGTAAGGCTGTACACTTAATAAAATGTCTTCACCAACCGGTAAGGTAAACTGTAAGGAAATGCTATCACCCACATAATAATGAGCCGGAACAAAAACGATATTTTCGGGAGTTAGCTGCAAAGCAAAAAGAGGCCAAGCTAAAAACAGGCAAACAAACCTTAATTTTCTCATCGTTTAAGCCTCCTTTTAAAAAAGGAGTTAAGGGCCGCTAAGGCATCGTCTTGGGTAGAGATTATTAAAGTATCTACACCGTGTTTTTTACAGTTTTTATGCCAAGAAACACGCATTGTTTGCCAATAGCCGGTATAATCTTTCCTAAAACGGTTAGAAAGCGAGTGGATAGCCATACTATAGCCCTCTTCAATATCACTAAGAGTAAGAAAGCCCACTTTAGGAAAAGATACATCTAATTCATCTTCTATCCTAATAGCAATAACATCGTGCCTGCGACTTAACATAGCTAACTCATGCCAATAACCATCGGCTTTAAAATCGCTAACGATAATACAAATACCCCGCCTTTTCATCATTTCACCGGCGGTGCGCAAAGCAAGCTCCAAATCGGAGCCCCTTTGTTTAGGTTTTAGCTCTAAAATTTTTTTAAGCTGCCCTAAAAAATAACGCTCCCCTCGTTTAGAGATAGACAAATGCTCAATCGTTTCGCCAAACAAAATACTGCCAACACGGTCGCCGTTTTTAGTAGCGGCAAAACCTAATAAAGCAAAAATTTCTTCGGCTACTCGCTGTTTTTGGACATTAAAACCACTGCGCATACTGGAAGAAATATCAAAAATTAAAGTTAATACCAGCTCACGTTCTTCTTGATAAACTTTACAGTAAGGGGCTACCATACGGCTGGAGACATTCCAATCGATAAACCGTACATCATCACCCAAAACATAGGGGCGAGATTCGTAAAATTCGAGACCCGGCCCTTTAAATAACGAGCGGTAACTGCCCGAAAAAAAGGCATCTAATAAACGGTTGCTTTGTATGCGCAGCCGCTTGAGTTTAGCTTTAGAGTCCATCGAGTGTATTTTAGCTTAATTTGTGTTTTTAGTCAAAGGTAGCCGATGCCTCTTTATCAATTTATTAAAGAGTAAATCTTTCTAGCGACAAAAATAAGATTAATTTAAACGGCAGCATATAAGCCAAAACACAAGCCCTCTTTATTTAAAAAGAGGGCTTAATCTATAAAAACTTTGTTTCATCTTTTTTATGGGGCTGCTCGGACTTGAACCGAGGACCAACGGATTATGAGTCCGCTGCTCTAACCAACTGAGCTACAGCCCCTAAACAAAGCATTCGCCTTGTGTGAGTCCTTTCTTATGGGTTACTCTGCCGTATCATCTTTAGCAGCTTCTACCTTTTTGGCCGGAGCCTTTTCTTTGACGGCTGCCTCCGTTTTTTTAGGAGCAGCTTTTTTAGCTTTAGGTTCTTCTTTTTTAGTAGCCTCTTCAGTTGTTCCCTTACGGTCTACCAACTCAATAATGGCCAATTCGGCAGCGTCACCTTGCCTAAAGCCCATTTTAACAACACGTGTATAACCACCCGGCCTCCCTGCATAACGCGGAGCAATTTCGGTAAAAAGTTTTTTAACTAAAGTTCTATCATTAAGGTCACGCGCAACTAAACGACGGGCATGCACACTATCAACTTTAGCTTTTGTTATCATTTTCTCGGCTTTACGTGCCACTTCTTTAGCTTTAGCTTTAGTAGTTTTAATTTGCTCATGCTCAAAAAGCGATTTAACCAAGTTACGCATTAAAGCTTTACGATGGCTAGTGGTACGACTTAAGCGATTAAAACCAGTTTTATTATTCATTTACTCTTCCTTCTTAAATGGCGAATTCCCTAAGCGAAGCCTTTCTTTAATCTCACTATAATCGGTCATAGCTAAGCTTAATCCCCACTCGTTTAATTTCTCTTTAATCTCTTGTAAACTTTTTTTGCCAAAGTTACGAGTTTTACCTAAATCATCTTCAGTTTTACGCGTTAAATCGCGTAAAGTAACAATTTGCGCATTTTTTAAACAATTAGCCGAACGCACCGATAAATCTAGCTGACTAACCGAAATATCCAGTAAATCGCGTAGCCTTTGCTCATCTTCATCAATTTCGGCACTTTCTTCAACGGCAGATTCATCAAAGTTAATAAAGACCGAAAGATATTCTTTATTTATCTTAGCGGCCTCCGCCAAAGCATCGGACGGTAAAATGGTACCATCGGTCCAAATATCTAAAATTAACTTATCGTAGTCGGCACGATGACCAACCCGATAATCTTCTACCGCTACCTTTACACGAGTTACCGGTGAATACAATGAGTCGACAGGTAAAGCCCCTATCACATCAATTAAACTTTCGTTTGTCTCGGCGGGAACATAACCACGCCCAAAGTTAATCTGCACCTCTATATTAAACTTAGCATTAGCCATAGCTGTACAAATAACCACATCTTTACTTATTACTTCAACACCATCTTTTTCAAAGTAAGCACCAGTAAGTTCACCTTCACCTTGCCATTCAATTAAAATGGTTTTTTCTTCAACCCCTTCCGGCAACTTTAGCCTAAGAGATTTTAAATTTTGAACCATAGTAGAAACATCTTCGGCCACATCGGGTAGTAAATCGAATTCGCTAGAAATAACATGGGGTACTGTATCGCCATTTTTATAACTTTCTATCCTAATAGCTACCACTGCATAACTTTGAATACTAGACATAAGTATGCGTCTAAGGCTGTTCCCAATAGTTCGCCCATAGCCGCGCTCAAATGGATAAGCAATAAATCGCCCATACTCCGGAGTTTCTTCTACATGTTCAAAGCTAATATTCTTTGGCCTTTTTAGTCCCTTTAAAAGGTTTTTACGTGCCATTTATCTTCCTCTTTTATATTCTTCGCGTTTTTGGCGGACGACAACCATTATGGGGAATAGGCGTTACGTCGCTAATGCTCTTTACCTGCATACCCATCGTACCAAGCGACCTTATAGCCGATTCTCGCCCTACGCCCGGCCCTTTAACGTAAACATGTACCTCGCTAAGGCCGGTATCTTTAGCTTTAGTAATCGCCGTTTCGATACAACTTTGGGCTGCAAAAGGGGTAGATTTTTTAGCGCCTCTAAATCCGAGCTGCCCTGCCGAACAGGCCGAAATGGCATTACCCTTCATATCGGTTACCGTAATAATAGTATTATTAAAGGTAGCCTGAATAAAGACCTTACCCTCGTACACCGTTCGTTTTTCTTTTTTTATCTTAGCCATTTATATTACCTACCATTATTTTTTCTTCTTAGCTACCGTCTTCTTTTTACCTTTGCGTGTACGGGCATTGGTACGCGTACGCTGACCACGTACCGGTAAAGCACGGCGGTGCCGTAGCCCACGATAACAACCAATATCCATAAGTCTTTTAATATTTAAAGCTATTTCGCTTCTTAGTCTACCTTCAACCTTATAATCGTTTTCGATAATGATACGAAGCTTATTAACATCTTCTGGTGATACATCATTCATCTTTAAAGTCTCGTCAACTCCGGCCTCTTTACAGATTTTTAATGCCGTTGTACGACCAATACCAAAAATATAGGTTAATGCAACATACGCACGTTTATTTGGTAAATCGATACCTGCTATCCTAGCCACTCTTGCCTCCTAGCCTTGTCGTTGTTTATGTTTTGGATTTTCGCAAATAATGCGTACTACGCCAAATCTTTTAATAACCTTGCATTTATCACACATAGGTTTTACACTTACTCTAACCTTCATAATATCCTCTCTAAATATTTCGGGGTTTAATCCGCCCCTTAGCCACAATACCATCGTGCTGATGCATACGCAGGTGGCTATCAATCTGGTTCATTGTATCTAAATTAACACCAACAATAATTAACAAACTTGTACCGCCCATCAAATGCGCCACGCCCGGCGGCAACCCCATCAAAAAGACAATAAAGGTTGGCACTAAGGCAATAGCCGCTAAAAAGATGGCACCCGGTAATACTATCCTATTTAATATTTTTTGTAAATAGCTCTCCATCGCCTCACTGCGCACGCCGGGAATAACTCCGCCATTTTCACGAATCCGCCGTGCCACCTCGATGGGGTTAAGCGAAACTTGCGTATAAAAATAAGCAAAAAAGATAATAAGCAAGGCATACAAAGTATTAAAAAGCGGGCCTTCGTAGCGCATATGATAAAGGAGCCCCTCCCAAAAAGGACTGCCCATCGCCAACGGTGCGGCAAATTGTAACGGTAAAGTTAATACCGAAGAGGCAAAAATAATAGGAATAACCCCAGACGGATTAATTTTAAAAGGGATATAACTATTTTGAGCTTGTACCATCTGCCTGCCGACAATACGCTTAGCATAATTAACAGGAATTTTGCGCTCACCTTGTTGCTCCCAAGCTACAATGGCTACTATCCCAACAAAGATAGCTATAGCGATAAAAACAAAAACCCCGTTAACCGTACCTGTTCTTACTTCGGCCATCATTTGTACAATGGCTTCGGGAATGCGCGCAATAATACCAGCAAAGATAATTAACGAAATGCCGTTACCTACCCCACGCTGCGTTATCCTCTCACCCAGCCAAATTAAAAAGATAGAACCGGTGGTAACCGAGATTAAGCCAATCGTCATAAACATGACCGGCGACATAGTAGAAATTACCGCCCCTTCTATACCAAGCGCTCCGCGTACAAAAGCAAAACCTTGTATTAAACAAACTATAATGGTACCCATACGTGTATAACGATGAAACTTACGGCGGCCGCCATCTTCTTCGAGCATACGTTTTAAAGCCGGAAAAACGATAGTAAGCACCTGCATAATAATTTGCGCCGAAATATACGGCATAATACCTAGCATAAGGATAGAATAACTAGAAAAAGCACCACCGGTAAAAAAGTCAAGCGTATCGGCTACACCACCCATCCCGAGCGAGCTGGCGCTCATAGCATTAATAACCGAAGCATTAATACCGGGAATAGGTATCATAGCGCCCACTCTAAAAATTACCAGCAGAGTCAAAGTAAAAAACACTCTAGCCCGCAGCTCGGGTACTTTAAACATATCGCTAAGTTTACTAGTAGCCATAGTTATTCCTCATTAATTTTACCGCCGGCTGCTTCAATTTTTTCTTTAGCACTAGCCGAGGTTTTAATACCCATTATCTCAAGTTTTTTAGTTAAATCGCCGGTAGCTAGTAACTTAACCCTTTTTTCGCTGGCTTTAATCAAACCTTTAGCCGCAAGTGTCTCTAAACTAACTACCTCTCCATCTTTGTAAAGCTTTTCAATTTGATTTACATTGATACAAATATAGTTTACAGCAAAACGCGCATTACTAAAACCGCGTGTGGCTAAACGGCGATAAAGCGGCACCTGCCCGCCTTCAAAACCTAAATAAGGCCCACCGGAGCCACCTGAACGTGCTTTTTGACCTTTATGGCCTTTACCAGAGGTAGTACCAAGCCCGCTACCCTGTCCGCGGCCAAGCCGCTTTCTATTTTTATTAGCCCCTTTGGGCTTAACAATTAAGGCTTCCATATTACTTTAGCTCCTTAACTTCTACAAGATGCGCTACCGTTCTAATCATACCAGCAGTTGCCTCGTTTAGTTCGATAGTAACACTGCTATTTATCTTTCTTAGTCCCAAAGCTTTAACGGTAGCACGTTGATTAGGTAGGCGCGAGATAGTACTTTTAACAAGTTTAACTTCAACTTTTTTAGCCATTATTTGCCCCCCAAATCTCTTTCATCGTTTTACCGCGTCCTTTAGTAATTTCACTAACGGTCATTAAATTATCAAAACCATCAAAAACAGCTTTAATAACATTAATAGAGTTGCGCGCACCCAAACTTTTGCTTAATACATCACGCACTCCGGCGGCCTCCATCACGGCACGCACCGCACCACCGGCAATAATACCGGTACCGTGTGCCGCCGGCTTTAAAACCACGTTAGCACTCTTAAACTGGCCGATAATCTCGTGCGGTAAAGTATTATTTTTAATTGGTACTTCACGTAAACTACGTTTAGCACGGTCTACAGCTTTACGAATAGCCTCCGAAACATCGTTGGCTTTCCCAAAACCATAACCTACTCGCCCCTTCCCATCGCCGGCCACCACTAAAGCACTAAAAGAAAACCTACGGCCACCTTTTACTACCTTTGCTACCCTATTTAGCTTAATAAGCTTTTCGGTAAACTCTTTGTTATCTTCTTTTTTACTTTCTTTACGCATAAAAGCTCCTAAAACTGAATACCAGCCGATCGTGTGGCTTCGGCAATAGCTTTAACTACACCGTGATACTTATAACCATTTCTATCAAAAACAACTGCTTTAATACCTTTGGCCTTTATCTTTTCACCGATAACGGCCCCTAATTTTTCACCACCTTTAACGTTGGCTCTTAAATCTTTAAGCTCTTTATCAAGAGTAGAGGCAGCCACTAAAGTTACACCATTAGTATCATCGATAACCTGTACATAAAGACGCAGGTTGCTCTTAAAAACACTCAAACGTGGCCGCTCGGCTGTGCCTAATACTCTTTTACGAATATGCACTTTACGCCCTAAACGTCTTTTGTTTTTTTCTTCCAATCTTTTCATTTTATACCTACTTTACGCCGGTTTTACCAACTTTTCTTTTAACAACTTCGTTTTCGTAACGAATACCTTTGTCGGAGTAAACAGCCGGCTTACGCAACCCGCGTATTTCGGCAGCTACTTGACCAACTTGCTCTTTACTGATACCCGATACCAAAACTTTGGTTGGAGCTTTAGGGTCTACTTCAACATTAACTCCTTTCGGAGCCATATATTCGATTTGTGTCGAATAACCTAAGTTAAAAAAGACACTTTCACCTTTTTGTTCGGCACGATAACCTGTGCCCGAAATTAATAAGGTTTTTTTAAAGCCATTAGTTACGCCTTCAACCATATTAGCCAGTAAATTACGATACAAGCCATGCATAGCGGCACCATTTTTATGACTTTCGCTCGTGCGTTTTACAATAGCTATATTACCGTTTACTTCAAAACTTACTTCCGGTCTAAAATTTTGTTTTAGTTCGCCTTTAGGCCCTTTTACCGTAAGTAAATCTTCTTTGACTGTAATAGTTACTCCAGTCGGAACTGTTATTTCTTTTTTTCCTACACGCGACATCTTACCACACCCTACATAAAAGCTCGCCACCAAGCTTATTTTCTACAGCATTTTTGCCAGTTGTAACCCCTCTGCTGGTGGAAACAATCAGCGAACCAAAACCATTATAAACACGTGGCATAGTTTTGTAACCCGAATAAACACGGCGGCCCGGTGTCGATACCGATTCGATGCCATGTATAACCGCTTTTTGCTTTGCATCATACTTTAAAAAAACATGGATATACTCAATATTGTCTTTATTTATTTTTTTAAAACCACTAATATATCCTTCACTTTCTAAAATCTTTATTACCTCTAGCTTTAATCGCGAAAGAGTAATCTCCACCTTCTCATGCCCTACATTACTGGCATTACGAAGCTTTGTCAACATATCTGCTAATGGGTCCGAAACACTCATTATTTACTCCTTTACCAACTCGATTTTGTAACACCGGGTATCATACCGCGGCCAGCTAGCTCGCGGAAGCAAATACGGCACATTTCAAATTTACGCATAAAACCGCGTGAACGGCCGCAACAGCGACACCTATTATAGCTGCGGGTAGCATACTTTGGCTTACGATTTGCTTTATTAATTAGCGATTTTTTTGCCATTTTAATCTCCTATTTCTCAAAAGGCATACCAAAGCCCTTAAGCAGCTGCCTTGCTTCTTCGTCTGTTTTAGCCGTGGTAACAAAGGCCACATTTAAACCCGAAACCGCCTCTATCTCGTCAAAGTTAATCTCCGGAAAGATAATTTGTTCGGTAATACCAAGACTATAGTTTCCTCTGCCATCAAAAGCCTTAGCATTTACGCCCCTAAAGTCTTTAACACGCGGCAAGGCAATATTAATAAGCCTATCTAAAAATTCATACATTACGCGACCACGAAGCGTTACTTTAGCGCCTATATCCATGCCCTGCCTAATTTTAAAATTGGCAATCGATTTATGCGCTTTAGTTTTTATGGCGTGCTGCCCGGTAATTTGCCCAAGCTCTTTAGTAATAACATCTAAAATCTTTTTGTTACTAACTGCTTCGGCAACCCCTACCGAAACCACAATTTTTTCGATATAAGGCACTTGCATAATATTTTTATAACCAAGCTCTTTCATTAACTCGGGCACAACTTTTTCTTTGTAAAAGGTTTTTAAACGAGCTTCATTAGCTTGAACAGCCTTTATTTTAGCCATTATACCACACCTCCACATTTTTTGCAGACACGTACCTTTTTATCATCTTTAAAATTAAAGGCCGTACGTACAGGGCCGCATTTACTGCAATTTAACATAACATTAGAGATATGCAAAGAACCTTCCAGCTCTAAAATAGCTCCTTTTTCACCTTGCTGACGCGGTTTTTGTGTCTTTTTAATTATGTTACAACCTTCTACTATAACACGATTTTTGACCCTATCAACACGTAAAATTTTACCGGTTCTTTTTTTATCTTTACCGGCAATAATCGTTACTAAATCGCCCTTCTTTATTTTAAATGTATTCATTTTTTCTCCTAAAGCACTAAAGGCGTCCCTTAAAGCACCTCTGGTGCTAGGGAGATAATTTTCATAAAACTAGCAGTCTCACGCAGCTCGCGTGCTACAGGACCAAATATACGTTTACCTACCGGATTTTGATTATTATCAAGTAATACGCAGGCGTTATCATCAAAACGTACATACGAACCATCAGGGCGGCGATATTCTTTACTTACCCTTACAATTACAGCTTTACGAACCACCCCTTTTTTAATAGGGGTGTTGGGGGTTACCTCGCGGATAGCAACTACCACAATATCACCAATTTTGGCATAACGTTTTTTACTGCCGCCAAGCACCTTAATACAACGCGCTATTTTTGCTCCCGAATTATCGGCTACGGTCATCTCTGTTAATACCTGAATCATTTAGTAACCTCTCCTAACGTGCCTTTTCCACTATATTAATTAAGCGAAAATATTTTTGCTTAGATAACGGACGACACTCTTCTATCATAACTTTATCGCCCTGCGCAGCTTCATTTTTTTCATCATGTGCCTTATATTTTTTACTTTTTAAGACATATTTTTTGTAAAGAGGATGCAATATTCTTCCTTCAACAGTAACTACGATAGTTTTATCCATTTTATCGCTGCTTACAATGCCTATTAAGGTTTTGCGGTTAGCCTTCTTAGCTTTTTCACTCATAATTACCCGTTCCTCTTTTGATGAATAAGTGTATTAAGCCTCGCTATAGCACGACGCATATTTCGCTTCTCCATAACATTTTCCACTTTACCCATTACCGCCGTAAAACGATACTCACGCAACTTTTTAGTAAGTTCATCACGCCTTTGTATCTGCTCACTCGTAGTTAGTTCGGTAAATTTCTCTTTTTTTGCCATTACTCTAGTACCTCAACTATCCGTCTTTGTACAAACTTAGTTTGCACAGGAAGCTTAGACCCTGCTAGTTCCATAGCGCGCTTTGCCATTTTAGCGTCTACACCATCCATTTCAAACATAATCGTTCCGGGTTTAACCATAGCCACCCACTTTTCGGGCGACCCCTTCCCTTTACCCATGCGTGTTTCGGCCGGTTTCTTAGTGTACGGAATATCAGGGAAAATTCGAATCCATACCTTACCACCGCGTTTTATATGCCTAGTCATAGCAATACGAGCGGCTTCAATTTGCCTAGCCGTTACAAAGTTTAAGCCAAGACTAACTAACCCATAATCACCAAAAGCAATGGTATTACCGCGCGTTGCCTCGCCACGCATATGCCCACGCATAACCTTTCTGTGTTTTATTCTTTTAGGACTAAGCATTGGCTTTCTCCTTTACATCGCGTCTTCTTAATAACGCACCGGCATCTTCTTCCTTAGCATCATTACCAAGTATTTCACCTTTAAATACCCACACCTTTACACCAATGACCCCAAAAGTGGTATTAGCTTCGGCCGTACCATAATCAATATCTGCCCGCAAAGTGTGTAACGGAACACGGCCTTCTTTAAGTTCAAAGTCGCGCGCCATTTCAGCACCGCCTAAGCGGCCGGCTATCTTAATTTTTACCCCTAGAGTACCGGCTTTCATCGCATTATTAATAGCTTGTTTTAGTACTTTACGAAAGGGATTACGCCCCTTTAATTGTCGTGCCACATTTAAAGCGATAATTTGCGCTTCAACTTCCGGCTTGCGCAGCTCTTTAACTTTAATTTTTAAAGTATCACTCGTATGCTTTTGCAAAGCTGCATTAATTTTCTCGATTGTAGCGCCTTTTGTACCAATAAGCACACCCGGTCTAGCTGTATGAATAACTACCGTTACTTTTTTAGGTTGACGTACAATTTCGATGTCGGCAATATCGGCAGCTTTACAATCGGGATAATCCATTAATAATTTACGCAACTTTAAATCTTCGTGCAAAGTGTCCGCATAATTTTTATTATTAACAAACCATAAGCTTTTCCAGCTTTTATTAATACCCAAGCGTAGGCCGTAAGGATTAACTTTTTGCCCCATTATTTAGCCCCCTTCTTTTCATCTACCACTATAACTATATGTGCCGAACGTTTAATCAAGCGATCTGCCCTGCCGTGACTGCGCGGCCACATACGTTTGGTTTGTGGGCCTTCATTTATCTTAAGCTCTGTTACAGATAAAACACTCTCATCAAGCTGTGCATTCCTATCCATAGCATTGGCTATAGCACTCTTTAAAGCCTTTTTCAGGAAAAAGGCCCCTTTTTGCGGCATAGCTTCAAGAATAGCGAGTGCTTTTTCGCAAGGTTTATTACGAATTAAATCAGCCACCGGCCTAATTTTAGAAGCCGCCATTGGTAAATACTTGGCTTCGGCGCGATAACCGCTTTGCCTACTGGTATCATTTTTATACATTCTAACTACCTCTTAGCCTTCTTATCCGATCCGGCATGGCCGCGAAAGAGCCTAGTAGGAGCAAATTCTCCTAATTTATGGCCAACTAAATTTTCGGTTATGTAAACAGGAACAAAGGCTTTGCCGTTATGCACACCAATAGTTAAACCAACCATTTCGGGAATAATAGTTGAGCAGCGCGAGTAGGTTTTAATCTCTCTTCTTGCCTTTGTGTCCTTACTTTTTTCACTAACTTTACGATATAAACTTTTAGCGATAAATGGACCTTTTTTAATCGACCTTGACATATTGCTACTTCCTTCTCTTTATAATAAAGCGGTCGCTTTTATTATTTTTCTTACGAGTTTTATAACCACGTGTAGGTTGGCCCCATGGCGTTACCGGGTGCCTACCACCGCTAGTACGGCCTTCACCACCACCAAGCGGATGGTCTACTGGGTTCATGGCTACACCACGCACAGCTGGACGATTGCCAAGCCAACGATTACGACCGGCTTTACCAAGTTTTACATTCATATAATCTTCGTTACCAATTTTACCGAGTGTGGCATAACATTTTTTATGCACATACCTTTGTTCACCACTAGGCAAACGCAAAATAGCGTAATCTTTATCAAAACCAGCTAAGGTAGCATAAGCACCTGCTGTGCGGGCCATCTGACCACCTTTACCAATGTGTAACTCGACATTATGCACTTGTCGACCAATCGGTATATTTTCGAGCGGCAAAGCATTACCCACCTCGATAGGCGAAGCCGGACCGCTTACAACGGTAGCTCCAACACGTAAACCCTGCGGCCACAAAATATATCTTTTTTCACCATCAACATAGTTAATGAGTGAAATAAAAGCCGAGCGGTTAGGGTCGTACTCAACACTAGCTACCTTACCGGCAATATCCAACTTATTATTTCTCTTAAAATCGATAATACGATAGGCCACCTTATGACCAGCACCGCGCCTGCGCACACTAATGCGCCCATGGCTACGCCCTGCTTTATCGCTTTTACCAACCGTTAAGCTTTTTTCGGGACGATTGGTGGTTAATTCTTCAAAAGTTAAACCTTGCCGCCCGCGCTGGCCATTACTAGTTGGATTATACGTTTTAACACCCATTATTATGCCTCCAACTCGGCAATCGTCTTGCCTTCCGGTAAAGTTACATAAGCTTTTTTCCACGCAGCTGTTTTACCAAAGCCTCGTTTTACACTACCACGATAAGGTATGTTAGCTCTTTTTTTGCCACGCACATTAACAATAGTACAAGAGAGAGGTTCTATAGCAAAAATTTCCTTTATCGCCTTCATCACCTCTAACTTATTTGCTTGCTTAGCCACTTTAAAAACATAAACTTTTTTAGCTTTTTCACGCAATAAACTCGATTTTTCGGTAAGCACCGGCTTAATAATTATATTGTTTATATCCATTTTTAT
>WRBN01000007.1 GCA_009784515.1 Spirochaetaceae bacterium
AACCGCACCTTTGTAGCGCTGCGCGTGCCTGTGCCATCGGGGGCTACCATTTTAAATGCCAATTTTGCCAATAGCGCTATTCCTTTAGACCAAGCAGCCGGAACAACGGCGCAAAACCCTTTTATCTTTGATGGTATAAGCAGCCAAACTATTAACGCTAACGAAGTGCAATATTTTTGGAATGTTTTCCCGCAGGGCCGACAAGAAGTAAGTTTTTTATTTACCGCCGATAGACGCGGAGTTTACCCTACGCCCCCTGTAATGGCAGAGGCTATGTATATGCCCGAAGTATTTGGCCGCACAGCCGGTGTGCTTTATAGTATTAGGTAGGTAAATGATTAGAAAGAAGCCATCAATAAAAATTGATGGCTTCTTTTTTATAACACTTATTATAGCGAATTAACCGCCTTACTTCATTAATTGATAAACAAAACTATCTTTTCTAGCTATTATCACTCCACTATTTATTACTCAATATATATGCATTAATAATGAATAAATTTTTGCTCAGTAAACGATGTTAAATATTTTTGTAACTCATCATCTTAATAAGCCATTATAAAATATTTATATAGCGGCCATAACTCCATTAGTAGCAATAATTAATGATAAGAAAATTAATAATAATTTATTCATAAATAATGCCCTGTTTTAGTTTAAAATCTTTTATTCCATAATGAATCAATTACAGACAGCGCTCCATTACTCTCTTATAATAATATTATTTACCCCATTATCAATAATATTGATAGTACTATCATTGATATAAATTATATTATCATTTCCCTTAAAAACAATATTATTGCTGTGTAATGCGTTAGAAATATTCATAGTTATCATAGTATTATTACCGCTAAAAATAATATTATTACTATGCAACATACCGATAACATCCATAGTTATTGTATTATTATGGCCCATAAAGGTAATATGGTTATTATGATTAATATCCATATTATTAAAAATAAATACATTATTATAACCGACACTAATGTCAATAATATTACTATGTATAGCCTTAAAGGTAATTACTTCAAAACTCGTATTAACATAAGCCATATTAAGAGTAACGTCGTTGGTATGACCAATACTTAAGACAGAACTACTATAATGCTGATTAAGATTGACAGTAACATCTTGATTGTATCCAATATTTACCGTAACAATATCATCAGGGTTTTCCTTCATACAGCTAGAAAATAGCCACAAAACTGTTACAGATAAAACAATTATTTTTTTGTTCATTATTAATTTCCTCTTAAGTTTTCAGTCTTATCTTTCTCTAATTTTCACTTTTCATCTTTCACCTATAACAGCGGCTTTAAATATTGTCCTGTATAACTTTCGGCACAGGCTGCCACCTCTTCGGGTGTGCCGGTAACCACCACATTACCGCCCTTATCGCCGCCTTCGGGGCCTAAATCTATTAAATAGTCGGCGCACTTAATTACCTCTAGATTATGCTCAATCAAAATAACGGTGTTGCCTTTATCTACTAAACTTTGTAAGCTGGTAAGTAATTTTTTTACATCCAAAAAATGTAAGCCGGTGGTAGGTTCATCAATAATATAACAAGTTTTACCGGTACTGCGTTTGCTTAGCTCCAGCGCCAACTTTACGCGCTGTGCCTCGCCACCACTTAAAGTTAAGGCCGATTGACCAAGCGTGATGTAACCCAGCCCAACTTCAACTAAAGTATCTAACTTCTTTTTAGCCTGAGGAATGGCCTCAAAAAAGCTGCTGGCCTCTTCAATAGTCATAGTTAAAATGTCGTAAATATTTTTACCTTTGTAGCGTACCTCAAGGGTCTCTTGGTTAAAACGTTTACCGCCGCAAACGTCGCAAGTTACAAAAACATCGGGCAAAAAGTGCATCTCAATTTTTTTAACACCACTGCCCTCGCAGCTCTCACAGCGTCCGCCGCCACGTTTGCTGCTCACATTAAAGCTAAAACGGCCTTTTTTGTAACCACGCGCCTTGCTCTCGTTAAGGTCGGCAAAGAGGTCGCGGATTGGGTCCCACAGCTTCACATAAGTTGCCGGGTTACTGCGCGGCGTGCGGCCAATCGGCGCTTGGTCAATGCTGATCAGGCTATCAAAATTTTCCTTAATACCCTCAATGTTACCCACTTCACCCACCGAATGATGGCTGCCATGCAAAAAATTGTTCATAGTAGGAAAGAGAATATCGTTAAGTAAGGTGCTTTTCCCGCTGCCCGATACCCCCGTAATAATGGTAAAAGCGCCTATAGGAAAGCTCACACTAATATCCTTTAAGTTATTTTGGCGCGCTCCATTTATCTTAATAAAATTACCGTTACCGCTGCGCCGTTCTTTAGGCAGCTCTATTACCTCTCTGCCGCTTAAATAACGACCGGTGGGGCTGTTCTCAATTAAGGCTACCTCCGCTGGAGTACCGGCAGCCACTACCGTACCGCCATGCACACCGGCGCCGGGTCCAATATCGATAAGATAGTCGCTATCTTTGATAATTTGTTCATCGTGTTCTACCACAATGAGGGTGTTACCTAAGTCGCGCAAATGTTTTAAAGTGGTTAATAACCTATCGTTATCACGTTGATGCAGGCCGATAGTGGGCTCATCTAAGATGTAAAGCACACCCATTAAACTGCTGCCAATTTGTGTAGCTAACCTAATGCGCTGGGCTTCGCCGCCGCTTAAAGTGGCCGATTTACGGTTTAACGACAGATAATCTAGCCCCACCGCCTGCATAAAGTTTAACCTATCAAAAACCTCTTTAAAGATTTGCCGGCCAATCTTTTGCTCATTCTCGCTTAGTTGTAACCCTTTAAAGAAATCTATCTCATCGCGTACCGCAAGGCCGGTAACTTGGTTAATATTTTTACCGCCCACACGTACCGCCAAAGCCTCGTGGCGCAGGCGTTCGCCCTTACATTCTGGGCAGAGCTGTTCCTTCATAAACTCTTCGTAATATTTTTGCACACCTTCGCTATCACTTTCTTTGTAACGCCGCCACATCTCACTAATAACACCTTCCCAACTATCATTTTTTTCGTAGGTGTTGTTGGTGCTTTGCGTTACATATTTAAAATGAATTTTTTCTTTACCGCTGCCGTACAGCATAATATGCACAATTTTGGGGTCAATTTCATTGATGGGGTCATCTAAACTAAAGTTATAGTGTTTAGCAAGACTTTCAAACCGGCTGTTATACCATGCCGATTGCCCGCTAAAGATAGCAAAAGCCCCCTCGTTATAACTTAAAGTTCTATCGGGAATAATTAAATTTTCGTCAAATTCTAACGTGTTGCCCAGCCCGCTGCAAGTAGGACAGCTACCAAAGGGGTTGTTAAAACTAAACAATCGTGGCTCGAGGGCCGGCATAGCAAAGCCACAGGTAGGGCAGCTGCCATTTTCGCTAAAAAATAAATCTTTACGTTTGCTGTCATCGGCAAAGGCCACCAACATATCGCCTTGCCCCACACTTAAGGCTACTTCAACGGCTTCGGCTAAACGCTTACGAATATCGGCGCCCATTACCAGCCTATCTATCACCACATCTATGCTATGTTTTTTTTGTTTCTCTAAGTTAAACTCTTCTTCTAAGCTATAAAGAGCGCCATTTACCCGCACCCTTGTAAAGCCCATCGTACGGGCATCATCAAAAACTTTTTGATGTTCACCCTTGCGCCCCTTTACTACCGGAGCTAATATCATTAGCTTTTCTCCATCTTCTAGGGTCATCACACTGGCAATAATTTGGTCTAAGCTTTGTTTATCAATGGGAGTATCATCTTTGGGGCAAAAAGCTTTGCCAATGCGGGCATAAAGCAGCCGTAAATAGTCGTAAATTTCGGTAATGGTGCCAACGGTACTGCGCGGGTTGCGGCCGGTGGTTTTTTGCTCAATACTAATGGCCGGCGACAGACCTTCAATATAATCGACATCGGGCTTATCTAAACGCCCTAAAAATTGGCGTGCATAAGCCGATAGGCTTTCCACATAACGCCGTTGCCCTTCGGCAAATAACGTATCAAAGACAAGGCTGCTTTTGCCGCTGCCGGAAACCCCCGAAACCACCACTAATTTATCACGAGGGATAGATAAATCGATATTTTTTAAGTTGTGCTCACGGGCACCTTTTACCACAATTTTATTATTCATAGCTCAAAATAATAACAAAATCGTAGCCATTTTACAATAGGTAAAACAGTTACAAAACCTTTATTACAAAAATAACCCCTAACCGCCTGTAACGGTTATTTCGCCAGTAATGAAATTATAGTTATATAGTAAGATAAATCCTGATGGCCCTTCAATAAGATTAGGAGTATTGGCTTTACAGTGATGATAAGCCGCTCTTAACTCGTTTCTAAGGTTATTGTCATTATTTATATCCCACAAGTCAAGCGCTAAATTACCTACCGTATTATCATTAAAACTAAAGCCGTAATAAAAAGCTCATCTTTAAAACTAGTTTTAACCAGCTCCATCTAGCAGGATAGCATATTTAGCTTAAAATAATCAATCATTAACAACAATTAGTAAAAATATGTTACCTACTTGCAACTTTATAGCAGATAGTATAATAATAATTAAGGAGAGAGAGTTTTATGACACTAGAAAAGATGTTTAAGCTCAAAGAATATGGAACATCGGTAAAAACCGAGTTAACCGCTGGAGTAACCACCTTTATGGCGATGGCCTACATTATCGCCGTAAACCCGGCCATTTTATCGGCCACCGGTATGGACAGAGGGGCCGTAATGACGGCCACTATCGTAAGCGCTGTGGTGGCCACCTTAATTATGGCTTTTTACGCCAAGCTGCCCTTTGCTATGGCCAGCGGTATGGGGTTTAATGCCTTTTTTACCTACACCATTGTTTTAGGTATGGGTAAAAGCTGGCAATTTGCCTTAACGGCCGTTTTTGTGGGCGGTATTATTTACTTATTACTTACCTTGTTTAAAGTACGCGAGCTGCTTTTAGAGGCTGTGCCGCCTACTTTACGTAAAGCTATCGCCGCCGGTATCGGTTTATTTGTAGCTACCATCGGTTTAACCAATGCCGGTATTATTGTACAAGGCCCGCCTTTAGTTAGTTTAGGCGATATTACCGGTGGCGGCGCTGCCAGTCTTGCTTTTATCGGTATTATCATAACTTCGGCCCTGCTTGTATTAAAAATAAAAGCTGCCTTATTATTAGGGATTATTATTACCACTATTATTGGTATACCTTTAGGAGTTACCGATATAGCCGGTTTAACCAGCCCCGTTAGCTTGCCACACTCGCTGGCGCCGGTTTTTTGGCAGTTCGATTTTAGCGAGCTGTTTAGCTTTGATATGCTTTTAGTAATTTTTGTCATTATCTTTTTAAATATTTTTGACACGATGGGCGCCCTCATCGGTATAGCTTTAAAAGTTGGTTTGGTAGATAAAAAAGGCAATATCCTTAACAGCAGGCAGGCTTTTTTAACCGATGCTTTTAGCAGCATCTTTGGCGCTGCTTTAGGTACCAGCCCGCAGGTTATCTTTGTAGAAAGCGCTGCCGGGGTAACTGCCGGCGGACGCACCGGTCTTACCGCCGCTACCGTAGCCGTCTTATTTGCCTTAATGTTATTCTTTTCGCCGCTTTTTTTAATTATCCCGGCGGCGGCTACCACTCCGGCCTTAGTAATGGTAGGGGTATTTATGTTGGCCTCATTAATAGATATAGATTTAACCGATTACGCCAACGCTATACCGGCCTTTATTACCATCATAATGATGCCTTTAACCTACAGCATTGCCAGCGGGGTAGCCATTGGTTTAATTACTTATACTCTAATAAGATTACTAACCGGCCGCTTTAAAGAAGTAAAGCCGATTACCTTAATAATGGCGGTATTTTTTGTTGCCATGCAGTTTTTAATTTAGGATAAATCACGCAAGAACAACGTATTAATTTATTACCCCTTTTATAAATAAAAATTAGTAAAAGGGGTTACTTATTTTTTACACATTTTTTTTAATCTTTACTCATAGCCTCATTTTCATTATAACACAGTCTACTTGATTAATCTTTGAATTTAATACAATTATAATACTTTTTATTTCTTTAACCGTTTTTTAAATATAAAAATAATTTAATTGACAAATATTTAAAGATAACTTATAATTTACGAGCAACTGGCTGTTGGCCATTTGCAGCTATAGTTTAAGTAGTATATAGTTACCTAAGTTTACTATTTGCCTAATGCTATAGTTTAAAAAAATCAAGTTTTAACTAATTAATTTTTTATTAACTAAAAAAACTTGCTTTTATAGCATTACCGGTTTATAATGGTGAAAACATATAATTTTATTTTTAAAAAATTTTATCTTATATAATTAGATTAAATAAGGAGAGAGTATGGAAAACGAAGTATTATCTATTATATTGGGCGGCGGGCAAGGTACCAGGCTTTTTCCTTTAACCGAGCAACGCTCTAAACCGGCCGTGCAATTTGGCGGCAAATATAGGCTTATTGATGTGCCTATCTCTAACTGTATTAACAGCGATTTACGGCGCATCTTTATTTTAACACAGTTTAACAGTGCCAGCCTTAACTTTCATATTAGCAGCACTTACCAGCTAGATACTTTTAGCGGTGGGTTTATTTACACCCTATCGGCCGAGCAAAGACCCGACCGTACCGAATGGTATCGCGGCACCGCCGATGCCGTGCGTAAAAATTTGTACCACTTTACTACCAGCGCCGAAAATTATAAATATTATTTAATTTTGTCGGGCGACCAACTGTACCGTATGAATTTTCGTAAATTTCATAACGAACATCTTAAATCGGGAGCCGAACTATCTTTGGGTATCTTACCGGTTTCCCGCGAACGCGCCGGCGATTTAGGCATACTGCAAATTGATGAGAAAGGGTTCATTACCAAATTTGTCGAAAAACCGGGCGCTACGGCCGATATTAGTGAGCTTAAAATACCTGATGCTTACCGTAAAGCTCACAATATTCCAGCCGAAAAGGAGTATTTGGCCAGTATGGGTATTTACTTTTTTAACCGCGATACCCTAGAGGAGTTACTGGCTAGCGATAAAGACGATTTTGGCCACGATATTATTCCTAATTGTATCGGTAAGCTAAAGGTTTCCAGCTATTTACACCAAGATTATTGGGAGGACATTGGTACTATCAAAAGCTTTTACGAGGCTAACCTCGATTTAGCCAGCCCCGTACCGGCTTTTAATATGTACGATGCCGGCTCGCCGCTTTATACACGCCGACTGGATTTACCGCCCTCTAAAATTAACCAATGTACTATTAATAATAGTATTACCAGCGAGGGCTCTATTATTAGCGGTGCCTTTATCCAAAATAGTTTAATTGGTATCCGCACTATTATCCGTGAGGGCGCCAGTTTAGAAGGCGTACTTTGTATGGGTGCCGACTTTTACGAAACCGCTAAACAAATAGAGCAAAACGCCAAAGAGGGTATCCCTAACGTGGGTATTGGCAGTGGCAGCATTATTAAAGGTACAATTATTGATAAGAACGCCCGTATTGGCCGCAACTGCCGTATTGGGATTGACCAACTTAAACGCAAAGACGGCGATTACAGCCAATATATGATTAGAGACGGCATAATTGTACTACGCAAAAATGCCGTGCTTAAAGACGGCACTTCTATTTAGTTAATAGGTAACAATTAAGAGTTTAATTAAAAGACCACCATTAAGTGGTCTTTTAATTATTAACTATGGTGCAACCTAACTTATTGGCAGCTTGTACCCTTATTGCTAGCAAAAAAGCCTCTGCTTATGTGGCTGCCGTCTGGTGCAAAACTGGTTGGTTTGCGTTTATATTTGTTAGCGTAATCCTGCGCTAACTTTAAATTAATATTTTTAAAGTTAATCTTTAGAGAATTAGAGGCAAAGAAGCTTGAGCCGGCCGCTACCTGAAAGTGAATATGCGGCTCCGATGAATTACCGCTATTGCCGCATTTGGCTATTAACTGCCCTCTTTTAACGGCCTCCCCCACTTTAACATTAAAGCTGTCCTTGATAATATGGGCTATTAAGCTATATTCATCTTCGTGCTTTATGACTATGTAATTGCCTCTTATATCTTTTTTATAGGCATCTAGCAGGCTAAAACGCATAATGTTACTCTCACGGCAACGGTTGCCTATCTCCACCACCACACCATCGGCCGGCGCTAAAATAGGTTGATTATAGCAGTAATAGTTTTCTAGTTTATATTTATTTTCTTTATAACTATTGCAGTGCTTATCAGTTATAAAAAAATCGTAGGCGTAACGTTGTGCCTGTATATCCCATGAGTGACTATTTTCTTTATCTATCCCGCCATTAACCACCAACCACTCATCTTCAAAAGGTAAAGAATACTCTATAGCCGAGTTATTATTAGGTTTTTTCTTTAAATTACATATAAATAAATACACTTCACCGAAAAATTGCATAAATACTTGTAAAGTAAATTTTGGCCTAAGGATAATTTCGGCAAGCCAAGATAATAAAAAAACCATTACAACAAAACTTACCACACTGGCAGGAATATTATTTACCGCGGGCAACCTAAAAGTTCTTGCTAAAGCTATTAAAACCGAAAAGATACAAAACAGCCATTTAACACCTACAATAATATTGATTAATACTCTCATCTAACTACCCTCTACCCTATAACAATATTAACAATTTTACCCGGTATAGCTATTACTTTCTTAACGACCTTGCCGGCGGCCAGCTCGGCCACCTTTTCATTGGCCAAAGCTAGCTCACTTAATTTTTCACTGGTTATATCTTTTGCTACTGTTAATTCAGCACGTAACTTACCATTTATTTGTACACCAATGGTTACTTCATTATCTATTGTTAGGGCCTCATCGTAAGTCGGCCAAACCTCGTAACTTATGGTGTCATTATGGCCTAATCGCTGCCAAAGTTCCTCACTCAAATGCGGCGCATAAGGAGCCAATAACTTAACAAAGTTTGGCCATAATTTTGTATAACAATATTCTTCTTTGGTGGCTTCATTAATAAAAATCATCATAGCGCTAATGGCGGTGTTAAACTCAAAGTTAGCGGTATCGGCGGTAACTTTTTTAATGGTTTTATGCAACAACCTTGTTAAAGCAATGGGCGGCTCAGCGTTGCCGGCAGGTTTGCTAGCTACATCGTAAACTCTGCCCAAAAAGCGACTTATGCCCGATACCACAGCGGTAGCCCACGGTTTGGTAGCTGTGAGCGGGCCCATAAACATTTCATAAAGGCGCAAGCTATCGGCACCAAACTGGGTAATAATGTCATCGGGATTAATCACATTGCCGCGGCTTTTACTCATCTTTTGGTTATCTTCACCCAATATCATACCTTGATTGATAAGCTTAATAAAAGGTTCCGGCGAGCTAACCAAGCCCATATCATAAAATACCTTATGCCAAAAACGGGCGTAAAGTAGATGCAACACAGCGTGTTCTACCCCGCCTACATACAAATTAACAGGCAGCCAATATTTTTCTTTAGCACCATCACAAAAAGCTTTATCATTTAAAGGGTCGGTATAACGCAAATAGTACCAGCAGCTGCCGGCCCACTGGGGCATCGTATTAGTCTCGCGCTTGGCTGGGCCACCACAGGCAGGGCAAATAGTATTTACCCATTCGGTTATGGCCGCCAATGGGCTTTCCCCAGTACCGCTAGGAGTATAACTACTCACGTTAGGCAAGGTTAGCGGCAATTCGCTTTCGGGCAGCGGTACAATTCCGCATTCTGTACAGTGCACAATAGGGATAGGCTCGCCCCAATAGCGTTGGCGGCTAAACAGCCAATCGCGTAATTTGTATTGTACAGTTTTTTCACCTAAGTTATGCTCTTGTAAATAATCAATAATAAGTTTTTTGGCCTCTGTGGTGCTTTTGCCATTAATAAAATCACTATTCATAGCAACACCCTCGCCGGTAAAGCATTCTCCCGGTTGGCCGCCGTTTACCACCTCTATAATGGGCAGGTTATACTGTTTGGCAAATTCATTATCACGTTCATCGTGGCCGGGCACCGCCATAATAGCGCCGGTACCGTAACTGGCCAGCACATAGTCACCCAACCATATCGGTACCCTTTCCTTGTTAATAGGGTTAATGGCATAAGCCCCGCTAAAAACACCGGTTTTATGCTTAGATAAATCGGTACGTTCCAGCTCGCTCTTTAAGGCCACAGCCTCTATATATTTATTTACCTCATCTTTTTGATTAATAGTTACAATTTTACTCACCAATTTATGTTCAGGGGCTAGCACCACATAGGTAGCGCCATACAAGGTATCGGGCCGAGTGGTATACACCTTAATAACATCGTTACTACCCTCTACGGTAAAATTGATACAAGCTCCTTCGCTACGGCCTATCCAGTTTTGCTGCATAGTTTTTAATGATGGCGGCCAATCTAACTCATCTAGGCCGGCTAACAATTTATCTCCGTAAGCCGTTATCTTTAATAACCATTGCCTAAGTTGTTTACGCGTTACTTTAGTGCCGCAACGCTCGCAAGCGCCATCGTTTAACACCTCTTCATTGGCAAGGCCGGTTAAACAGCTGGGGCACCAATTGATAGGCGCTTCACTTTCGTAAGCTAATCCTTGTTTGTATAGTTGTAAAAAAAGCCATTGTGTCCATTTGTAATAAGATGGCTCGTGGGTAGAAAGTTCGCGGCTCCAATCGTAGCTAAAACCTAAGGCCTTAATTTGTTCTCTAAAACGTTTAATATTGGCTTCGGTCGTAACAAGCGGATGAGTGCCGGTTTTAATGGCGTAATTTTCGGCGGGTAGGCCAAAGCTGTCAAAGCCCATCGGGTGCAATACATGGTAACCGTTGGCACGCAGGTAACGGCAGTAAATATCTGTAGCGGTATAACCTTCGGGGTGGCCAACGTGCAGGCCGGCGGCGGAGGGATAAGGGAACATATCGAGGATATATTTACGTTTATCCTTTGCTATGTTTTCATCTTCGGTAACTTTAAAAGTTTGGTTGCTTTCCCAGTAGTTTTGCCATTTTTTTTCGATTTCACTAAAATTGTATCGTGCCATAATGTCTTAGTTTAGCTTATTTTGCTAAAGTTGTAAAGAGCGCCTGCCTTTAGTTGACAGCAGCATAGTTATTGTTTATTATAACAAACACAGGAGAGCCTATGCGTTATCACTTTGCCAACTATCATGATGAAGAACAAGATTATAAGGACAATTTATTACGAAAACGTTATCGGCAAGAGTTTGAAGAGCTGTACTCAAAATGTTCTCCCTCTATGCAGTTGGCTTTAAAATACCCTAAAATGTCGCGTACCCCCGATTGGTGGTTTAACTTTCATGATGCCTTTATTTTAGCCACCACTCTCGATGAAGTGCGTAACATCTTTATTATGGAGGTAATGGCTTGGGCCGCCGGCGAACTTATAGAGGAGGAAAACCGCTGGGACGGTTTTTGGTTTAAAAGAATCTTTAGCTTTACCGGTTTTGATAACAACCATAGCTTTGTACCCAAAATTTCATCAAAAGAATATTTTGAAATTATTGATAGCGAGTTTCATTATAACCATTACTATAAACAATATGAGTTTTACCTGCGCTCATACGGCGAGCGACACAAAGCTTGGCTGTGGTGGCAACCCAACGAATTTAAGCTAACCTTTACCGATATGCACATCATAAAAGACAAACCTATACCCGATGATTACGACCGTTTTGCCAACTTACTACAAAAAAGAAAGCGAGTTTTCTAATAATAGTATTAATTTAATTAATATTTAATGAGAGTAAAATAAATTGCTGCATTACATGCAAACGGGTTGCAGGCCCTCTTTTAAAGCTGTAGGCTGGCAAACCCGATAATTTAACTATGAAGAAAATTAAAGTACGGCAGCTGGCAGGCCATACTCCGCTTTATGCCACTAACCATGCCGCCGGTGCCGATTTAACAGCTTTAATTGCCGCAGATATTACTTTAAAACCACTAGCTAAAGCTATCATTAGCACCGGCTTAATATTAGCTATCCCTAACGGCTACGAAGGGCAAGTGCGCAGCCGCAGCGGCCTATCCAGTAAATATGGCATTATGGTAATAAATGGGGTAGGCACCATCGACAGCGATTATCGCGGCGAAATTAAAGTACCCTTAATTAACTTAAGTAACGAAGATTATACCATTAAAAATGGCGACCGCATTGCCCAATTAGTTATTAGCCCTGTAGTGCAAGCTAAATTTATTAAAGTAAGCAAATTAAAGGCAACGAGGCGAGGAGCAGGCGGCTTTGGCAGCAGCGGTTACTAAATAAGTGAAAGGTGAAAATTGAAAACTGAAAAAATAATTTGGGCGCCATTACAAGCCGCTATAAACGGTGCCGCAACCCATCGTTGTAGGATAACTTTATTATTTATATTACTAAATTTGCTCTCCTGTGCGACTATTCCCTCAAATAATTTAGAGGGAGCGGCACAACCTTTAAATGAACCAACCCCTATAAATAATCCTGTCGAACTACCCTCAATGGCACCGGAACCGGTTTTAACCAATGATGAGTTAACCCTTTACCTCTTTGAGCAGTTTACCGCAGAGCAGCAACAGCTGACTAAAGCTTTACTTTTAACAATTAACCCTAAAAATTTAAATGATGATTGGCTGCCCCATTATCATCGCTTAGTTTTTAGTTTATTTATAACTCAGCTAAATTATCACGAAGTTGGCCTTACTAGTCCAGCGATTACTACCTTAGCCTATGATAATAATAGCTTATGGCTAGGTGATGAAGCCGGCAGCATTGTTAAATATAATTTACAAAACAATCATATACTAACTTTACGGCAAAGCGGCGGCCAAATTAATAGCTTTTACATAAATGAAAACGAAGTATGGGCTATCGCCGTCGACGGCTTATTACGTTATCACAAAGAGAGCGAAGCTATTAGCTTTTTTCCTTTAGCAAATAGCCGGCAACTGGTTAGCTATAATGGCCAGCTAGTTTTATTACGGGAGGGAAATCTTTTTACCCTAAACGGCCATAACTTTGTGGCCAGTGATACCCCATCTTTAGCTAAAGTAAGCGAAATTTTTATTTTTTTTAACGATTTAGTGGCCATTGCAGAAAGCGATGTATGGTTTTACTATGAAGATAAATGGCAGCCAGCTTCTTTTTTTTCTAGCGCTGCCCTGTTTGAGCACGCAAACCTTAACCTAGACCAGCCAACCGAAGAGTTAGTAACTAAAATAAATAATTTTTTGCCAAAAAATGACCCTTTCTTAACTAACTTTGAAGGCTTAAAGCTGCTGGCTACTAGCCCTCATCACCTATTTTTGGTAAGCTACGGAGCGGTGATAATAGTTGATAAAGCTTTTTTACAAACACTTTAGTAAACATTTTAATATTATAGAGCGTTACTTGCTTAAAAGCTACCTACAATATCATTTGGTAACTTTAAGTTTGCTTTATCTTATATTAGTTATTAACCAATTATTAGTAGAGATTGAGCTTTTAGTGGCTAACAATATTAGCTTATGGCTTATTCTAGAGCTTATCATTGCTTTTTCACCCATTATTTTTATGTGGGCCTTTCCTTTTTCTAGTATGCTGGCCACCTTATTAGCCTTAACAAGCTTTAGTAAAACTAACCAAATATTGGCTATGCGGCTGCAAGGTTTTACCACCAAAGAAATTTTTAAACCCTTTGCTTTATACAGCTTAATGGCCTTTATCGTAGCTTTTATCGTTACCAACTGGCTTATGCCTATTTCTACCAATAATTACGAAGAAGTAGCCCGCCGTATTGCCAGCAGTAACCCGCACATTATTTTAGAAGAAGGACGCTTTAGTGAATTTGCCGGGCGTTTTATTAGTATAGATACGATTGACGGCGATAACTTTCAGGGCATATTTATTATTGATAACGACGAAGATGGCCGCCGGCGCGTTTCATTTGCCCCCAGCGGTCGTTTAGTAAATGCCGACAATGCTTTTGTTTTACAGTTAAATAATTTTAGCTCGCTGGCTACTCCTAATAACTTTTGGCAACTAGACTTTAGAACGATAGAGGCCGATACAATGATTTATAGTTTTACTTTTGATAACCTTGCTAACATTAATATTGGTGAAGAAAGCGGCCTAGAGCTGCTGCGAAGTTTTGACCTAGAGTACCAAAGACTGCAAAGGCTTATCAACGAACGGCTTAATAACAACGAAGGCATTAGGTTAGCTATGCACCGCGCCTACCAAAATCAAAATGAAACCGAGCTAAGAAACCTCTATCAACAATATATCCAAAATTTAAACTACAGACCCTCTTTAAATACTTTAAAACGCAACTATATTAAATTGCACGAAAGAATAATGATGCCGGTATTGGTTGTACTTTTTTGTTTTTTAGCTTTTAGCCTATCTTTAAATAATTACAAAAAATACAACGAATTACTGTTAATTATCGGAGTTATTTTACTTTTTGTTTACTGGCTTTTACTCATCTTTGTACGCGGGCAATATTTAAGCGGTGATTTTCCGCCTATCTTTTTATTTACGCCCGATATTATTTTTATTATCCTAGCCGGCAGCTTGTACCTTAGGGGGCAGCGATGATAATTGAACGTTACTTTTTATTTTATTATTTGCGTATTTTTTTAATAACTATGGCCCTTTTAACTTTTTTGGCCCAACTTATCGATTTACTAACTGTATTATGGCCTTTGCTTAACGATGAGGAATTTACCTTAGCTACGATTATGCCGCTGTGGCTTTATCACTTTCCCAACAGTTTGCTTACGATGCTACCTTTTGCCATTTTATTTAGCGTAGCTTATATGGTAGCCACTATTATGAGTAACGGCGAGTTACTTGGGGCTTTAAGTATGGGTTTTTCTATTTATAGGTTATTTAGGCTATGGCTATTATTAGGTATTTTGTTTAGTATAGCGGCCTTTTTTTTAAGCGATTTAACACCTATTAACAACCAAAGACGCAGCCACATTAACCACAACACGGCCCTTACCCGCCAAAGCGGTTTAACTATACGCACAGCTAACGGTTTTTTTCATAGCGCCAGCCATAATGTTAATCAAAACTCCTTTAGTAATGTCATTATCATCGAGATAGAGGCCGGACAAATAACCCGCCGTCTTGATGCCTTAGTGGCGCGTTACTTGGGCGAAGGCGAAGAGCGTGCTTTACAACTGAGCGATGTACGGATTATCACCGATAACGAAGCCAGTTTTTTTAGTGAATATACCTATGAAGAAATTTTTGAAAACCCTATCATCGAGCATTTAAATGTTAATACCTCTTTTCTTACTTTAAGGCAATTAAGAGAGCATAGTAATTTTTTGCGTATTAATGGTTTATCTTATCGCTCGGCTTTATTTACTTATTATAGCAGGTTAGCTAAACCCTTAGAGACGTTGCTTATAACTTTAATGATATTTGTTATAAGTAAAAGAATTGTTAAAAATAGCTTATTTTATACTATCACTACCTGCTTTATTAGTGCTATAGTACTTTATGTTTTAGTAATGATGAGTAATTATTGGGCACAAAATACATTTAATTTAATTTTGGTAGCTTATTTGCCATATTTAATTTTTTGTGCTATAATACTGTTGTATATGAGCGACAGCCAAAGCTACTTAAAACAGTTCTTATTTAAATTAAATTCAAGGAGATAAACATGAAAAAATACTTGCCAATTTTATTTTTGTTAATATTAATTATGCCGGCACTGGCTCAAAATCAATTTGACCACGGCTACACGGTGCAAACGGTTTATGTTATTAGGGTAGCACAGCATGCCAATGGTTATTTGGTACGTTATGTTAAAACCAGCGATGGCCAGCCGGCTACTACCTTTATCCCTCATAGCTGGTTTAGGACTGTTGATGCCGATGGTAACCCACGTGCTAACCAAAATGAGCAAAGCCAACTCTTTTGGGGACGGGGCGATACCTTTCCACGCTTATCGGTCCTCTCGCGTGATGGGCAAGTTGTATCGGTGCGTTTATATTTAAGCAGTAACTTAAACGATTTTACTTGGGCTACTTTTAATAATAACTCGGCCTTTGCCGCCGAATTTAGCCGTATGGAGGAAAACCCTACTTTTGAATTTTAAGATGGAAAAAATTAAACAATATATATTAGAGCACAATTCTTTTATTATTACCGGCCATGAAGGACCAGATTTAGATACCGTCGGCAGCGTACTCGCCTTAACCTCTTTTTTAAAACGTTTAGGTAAAGAGGCAGTAGCTTGTTCGGCCGGCCCCTTTACCCGCACCGAAGTAATGAGATATGAAAAAGAGTTTAATAAAATTAAAGGGTTTGACCCAAATACCCTTCCGCTCCCCTTTTTTATCAACGATAAACCGGTAGATGCCGCCATCTTGGTAGATTGCAGCAGTATTAAACGTACAGGATATACGGCTTTACCTTGCAGTTTTATGGTCATAGACCACCATGCCCTAAGCGAAGACGATAGCGGCAGCGGTTATATCGACCCAGATTCGCCCTCTACGACCTTGCTTATCGCTCGGCTTATTAAAGATTTTGGCTATCAAATTACCACCGAAGAAGCTAACTGGCTGCTTTTAGGCTTTTGCGCCGATACTGCTTTTTTTAAACATCTTAACGACGGATATGCCGGTAATTACCTGCGGGAAGTAGCCGATTTACTAGATGCCGGCGCTTCGTTAAAAGAAACTGGTAATAACCTTGAGGCATTATTTAATTTACCTAGCCGCCATTATTTAGGTCATTTGATTTACCACACCGTCAGCCATTACGCGGGAAAATTATTAATTGTTAAAGAAAGCCGGCAAGAAAAAATGAATTTTATTGAAAAACTTACGTGGGAAAATAAATTGCCGGTAAACTTTGATGAAGATATTTTACGCGATAGCGATATGCTTTACCAGTTACTGCTTACCGTTAGCGGGGTGGAAGTAGTGGCACTGCTTAAGGAAGATGAACGTGGTATTAATGTAAGTTTACGCTCTAAAAATTTAATCGATGTAAATAGCATAGCTTATCAATTTGGCGGCGGCGGCCATAAAAAAGCGGCCGGCTTTTCAAGCCAAACTAAAACTTTAAAAAATGTAGAAAAAAATTTACTAAAGAGCTTTAAGCCTTTATTAGATAGATAAAGGCTTAAAATAACTATGCAAAACTTTCCTGTTTACGAACAAAAAGCCAAAATTTTACAGGCTTTACAAAATAACCAAGTAATTATTGTTGAAAGCCCAACGGGCAGCGGCAAAACCACCCAACTACCAATTATTCTTTACGAAGCCGGTTATACTCAAGATGGCCTAATTGGCGTAACACAACCTCGCCGCATAGCGACCTTAAGCGTGTGCAGCTTTATTGCTAACCAATTAGCCAGTCCGGTAGGCGATTTAATTGGCTACAAAATGCGCTTTGAAGACAACACCGGCAACCGTACCCGCCTTAAAATAATGACCGATGGGATGTTGCTGCAAGAGCTTAAGCACGACCCCTTACTCTCTAACTATAACGTTATTATTATTGATGAAGCGCACGAACGCAGCTTAAACATCGATTTTATACTTGGTTTGTTAAAAAGTATTTTGCGCGAGCGCCCTAGCTTTAAAGTGGTTATTAGCAGCGCCACCATTAACAGCGCTATTTTTAGTAACTATTTTAACTTTGCCCCAGTTATAAATATTAGTGCCCAAATGTACCCGGTGGCGATAATTTACGACCCTATCCCCAGTAATGATGACGACCTTTTAACCCAAAAAATTAACGATTTGTGCGAGCATATCATTTTAGAGGAAGAACGGGCCGGTGATATTTTAATTTTTTTACCGGGCGAAAAATTAATTAAGCAAGTTATTAAAGCCTTAAATAACGGGAAAGCCCGTCATAAAATTTGGACGCTGCCTCTTTATGGTATGCTAGGCAAAGAGGAACAAGAGCGCGTCTTTTTGCAGACCGAAGGTAAGGTAAAAATAGTTGTTAGTACCAATATTGCCGAAACCAGCATTACTATAGATGGGGTTACCACCGTTATCGATAGCGGCCGTTGTAAAGAAAATCGTTATAATTTAAATAGTTATACCTCCAGCTTAATAGATACCACCATTAGCAAAGCTAGTGCCGGCCAACGGCGAGGGCGGGCGGGCCGCACGCGGGCCGGCTTTTGTTACCGCCTTTACAGTAAAGAAAGTTTTGAAAGCTGGCCCGATTTTACCTTAGAAGAAATTTACCGCACCGACCTTGCCGAAGTAGTGCTGCGTATGGCCGGGTTAGAGATAAAAGATTACACCAGCTTTGATTTTATTAGCAAGCCTAATGTTGCCGGTATTAAAAACGCCGTAGAAACTTTAATTTTATTAGGAGCATTAGATAATGCCGGCACTTTAACGAACATTGGCCAAACTATGCTGGCATTTCCGCTATTACCGCGCCATAGCCGTATTATGGTAGAGGCTATGCTTAGTTATCCCGATGTGCTAAGCGAATGCGCCATTGTTACTGCTTTTCTAAGTACCAACAGCCCCTTTTTACTGCCGCCAGATGAGGAAGAGGAAGCTCGGTTTAGCCACCAAAGTTTTAAAAGCGACAAAGGTGATTTTATGAGTTACCTTAATTTATATGCTAAATACGAAGCTTGTACCGTTCATAAACGCACCGATTTTTGCGGGCGTTACTACCTTGACCAAAAAACAATGGACGAAATTGTTAATGTTAAAGGGCAGCTGGAAGAAATAGCCGGCCGCTTTGGCTTAACCATTAACAACACAACTAATCTTAATATTAATCACCTTTTAATTTGCTGCGCTAAAGGGCTTATTCAGTTTATTTGTATTAAAGACGGCAAAAACTATCGGAGCCTCACGGCGGACCGGATTATCATTCACCCCAGCAGTAACCTCTTTCATAAAGGCCCGCTTTATATTGTGGCCGGCGATATTATGCGTACCAGCCGCACCTATGCCCGCACCGTTTCGCCTTTAACTAAAGAGATATTAAATAAAGTTGACGGCGGGCTTATTGCTAAATTAGAGAGTTTTAAAGAAAACAAAGCGCCGAAAGAAGATAAAAATTATTTAACTATTGGCCGGCTGCAATTTCCTCGCAGCGAAATAGCAAGCAGTTACCCTAAAAAGAAATATATTATTACTAATAAGCAAAACTTTAACGAGCTTATCCAAAATCTAAGCTTGCTTGGTAAATTATATTTTAAAAAGAGCAAAAAAAATAAAGAGGCTAATTTTAGCGGTTTTATTACTTTAGCGAGTAATAACGATAATGTGCTCTACTTTAGAATAACCCAAAAGTTTAAAAACTATAAAGATGAAACAACTTTTAATTTAAACCAATTAAACAAAGCTGCTCCAACTAAAGCTAGTAAAGCCAGCTTTAGTGCCATAAAAGCAGCTTTAGTTAAGATTAATAAACTAAATTAAAGTTAAAAACAAAAAGGTAATCCCGCCTACCGCTAAAGGAATAGCTAAATTATCAAAACTTTTTAAAGGCATCACCTCTACCACAGTGGTGGTTAAAGCAATAACTAAAGCTAACGGTAAAGCCGGCAAAAAAGACAAGCCGTAGTAGCTGGCTAATAAAAAACTAGCAATTAATACTACTAAAAAGCAAGCCAGCGACCCCTCTAGGCTTTTACCTAATAAAAAGCGCGGCCTTCTTACTCCAAACGGACGGCCAATTAAGCTGGCAAAACCATCACCTAAAGTTAAAGCCACTATAGCTAAACTGGCTATTTGGTAAGGAAAAATAGCTAATGTAAGTAATATACCCATAGAAAGCGTAATAGGGCCGGCGGCAATTTGGTTGGTCATATCCCCGCGCCCGGCTAGTTTAGTAACATAGTGGATAAGCGGAACGGGAATATTTTTAAGGCGCATAGCCTCCGAGACAATATAAAGCAAAGTTACACCACTTAAGGCTATAAAAGTTAGTTCGTAGTTAATGTTAGCTAAAATAACTGTAACTATCCCGCTAATATGAATGGCTTTACGAACAACCTCTTGTTTAATAATTAATCTGGCAATAGCAATATCACTCATAATTATATTAAGTTTATTCCTCTCACTAAGCGTATTATATAACAAAGTTTATATTTTTCCTAGTGGGTTTTTTAACAAAATGGTTACAAATTTTTGTGGTTACATAATAAACTAACCCTGCAGCTTTAGCTGCAGGGTTAAAAGAAAAACAAAATAATTTTTAATAATTACTAACGCGGCCTAATACCTACCCACATGTGGTAGTTAACAGGGTTTACACTCCAGCCAGCCCAGCGGTTAAGGTCTATTAAGTTACTGGTGGTGTAGTTGTAAAGCGGTAATACCGCTTGGTCTTCGGCTATAATAATCTCTTCTATCTGGCGCATAAGCTCTGTACGGCGGGCGCTAGGCGGTAAAGTAATAATTTGCTCTACCAACGCATCTACAGCCGGGTTGCTGTAACCAAAGTTATTGTTATCGTCATCGGTGTGGAAAATGCGTAAAAAGCCAAAGGCATCGTTAGCACTGGCTAACCAACCAAAAAAGAAAATTTGGGTTTCGGGGTTACCGCGCGCCTCTAAAAAGCTTTGCCACTCCATGTTATTTAAAGTTACATTTATCCCTAATTCGCGCTGCCAAGTATGGCTAATAAATTCGGCAATTAAGCGGTGTCCTTCTAGGGTATTATACAAAATAGTTAAGGTAGGAAAACCCTGCCCACCGGGAAAACCGGCTTCGGCCATTAAGCGACGAGCCTCATCGGGGTTCCACATATCACCGGCCGCATTATCGTTAGGAAAGTGCGGGTAGTTAAACGGGGAGCCGGTAATGCCTAGCGGCACAATACCGCGTACAGGTATTTGACCGGTACCTAAAACAGGCGAAGTTACCAAGCCCGGCCTATCCATAGTCATAGCTAAGGCACGGCGCACACGTGAGTCGCTTAAATTAGGGTGGCTATTATTCATAGCATAATTGTAAGTACCCCAAGTAGGGCCAACTTGCCACTCGGAAAGCAATCTAATTTCGTCAAGACGGCCCGAAGGCAACCCGGCTTGCCAATCTATTTCGCCGTTTCTAAAACCATTATAAGCGGTATCGGCATCGGCTATACTTAAAAGAACTAACCTATCAATAAAAACGTTGGCCCGGTTATGGTAAAGCTCGTTAGGTACAAGCACCAATCTATCTTGCGGGATACGCTGCTCAATAATAAAAGGGCCGCTGCTTACGTGGTTTTGTACTTGTGTCCATTGCTCGCCAAAACGGGTTACTACGTGCATAGGCAGTATCATAAACAAAGGGGCACCCCAGTCGTCTACCACTACGGGCGAAATACGGCTATGCCGCACGGTAAAGTCGTCAACAACTTCCCAAGCTACAGCCTGCTGCGGGGTTATTTCGCCGTTAATAGCGGCGCCGGCGCCTTCCCACTCTTGTATAATATCTGAGGCAAAACTCGAGATAGTAGATGGCGTGTAATGGTACTGCATACTAGCCACTACTTCGCGGGCAGTAATAGGGTGGCCATCGCTAAAAACGGCTCCGCGCCTAAGGTAAAAAATTACCGTAAGGCCATCTTCGCTAATTTCCCAGCGTTCGGCTAAGTGGGGGATAACATCGCCCTGTTCACTGTAAGTAGTTAAACCGATGTACAAGGCATGGGCAATACGACGTTCTGGCACACCGCGGGTTTGGCTAGGGTCTAGCGATTGCGGCTCGGTACCATTGGCCATAATAAACTCTACACCATCAAAGCTGTTGCGGGGACAGGCAAATAAAGCCAAAGCCACTACCAGCAAGACAGCAAATTTAATAAATTTTACCATTTATACTCTCCTTTTCTAAAGCTAATCTTAAATGGTATTTTAACGTTATGTATAACATTTGTCAACCAAAGCTACTTATAATACAATTACGACAACTAATACATACATAGCAACAAATAAACTAAAAAAAATTAGTAAAAAAATTTAGATAATGGCTTTGGCCTACTTATAAATATTACTTATAATTGCAACTTTTTTATAGCTTCTATCGTTAAAGCGGTGGTTTTAGCTATGGTTTATAACAACGGATAGTTACCAAATTTAATTATTACCTAAACAACACCGGCAGCTGCTTGTTATTAAAAACAATAAAGCCGATAATGGTATTACACAATAAAATATATAAGTGAGGAAAAACTTATGCTTAAGCTAAAGCTTAAAAGCTATAGTACTTTAACCATTTGCGCCAGCATAGCTATATTATCTATTGCCGGTACTTTTTTTACTAGACACTTTGCCGCCGACCAAGCTTATACCAGCGCTACTTACATTGCTACTGCCGAAAGCGGCCGTGTAGCGACATCTATTGAAATGTTATTTACTAACCAACTTAATTATTCGCAAACTATTGTAAGTATGATAGAAAATAGTATGATTAACATAGCTGCCGAGCAAAGGCGCACCGCTTTAATTGGCAACACTCTTCGTTATGCTCAAAGTATCACCGACCAGTTCGATTTTTTATATGTTATCCTTGAGCCTAATGCCCTCGATGGCCTTGACGGCGAACATACCGCCACCTTAGGCAACGACCAAAGCGGCCGCTTTGCCCTTATCCTTAACAATAACCGGCAAATAATCGATTTACGCGGCGAATTTTTTAACAACGCAGCAGCTTATTATGCTAGGTCGTTTAGTAGCGGCTTACCGCAACTAATAGAGCCCACTACGATGCGCGGCCAGCAAGTAATAGGGGTAAGCACCCCCGTACGCAACCAGCAGGGGCAGCTTATCGGCACAGTTGGCATAGCTTTAAGTATAAATAATGTACAAAATTACTTAATTGGCCAAGCTATCGAAATGTTTGGGCGCAGCGAAGGTATTTACACCAACTTAATGACCAATAATTTTGAATCTATCGCCGGTTTACAAGGAGCCGATATAGCTATCTTAAGAAATATTTGGCCCACCATAGCCCCGCCCCTAGAGCAATCTATTACCAGCGGTACAACTTTTAGCGCTTCCTTTTTTAATAACCGCCTTAACACTACTACCTTACTAACCACCAGCCCGGTAAGAATAAGCGGCATCAATACCTTATGGAGCGCCGGTTTTATTATTCCTATAAATATTGTTAATATTCCTGCCAACAATATAACTTTAATTTTAATTGCTGTTAATGCCGCCATTATTTTAGCCTCTATTGTTGTTGTATTTGTACTTATTAACAGTATTGTAGACCCTATTACCAAAGTAGAGCACCTAGCCCACACCTTAAGCAACGGCGACTTAAGAGCCGAAATTGCCGAAAAACTTTTAAAACGGCACGATGAAATTGGCGGTATGTCTAAAGCCTTAAACCAAATGAAACAGCAGCTAACCACCGTTATTGTTAATGCCCAGCAAAGCATTAAAGCCGTTAATATTGGCAGTACCGAAATTAACAGCGTTAGCAATGCCATTGCCAGCGGCAGCAGCGAACAAGCCGCCAGCGCCGAAGAAATAAGTGCCAGCATAGAAGAAATGACCAGCACCATTGTGAGCAATACCGAAAATGCTAGTAATACCGAAAAAATTGCCGAGCATGCCTCTAAAAATGCCCTAGAAGGCGGTACGGCCGTTAGCCAAACGGTAATGGCAATGCGGGCCATTGCCGAAAAAATTGGCATTATTGAGGATATTGCCAGCCAAACTAACCTGTTAGCCCTTAACGCCGCCATCGAAGCGGCCCGAGCCGGTGATGCCGGACGCGGGTTTGCCGTAGTAGCCGGTGAGGTACGCAAATTGGCCGAACGCAGCGCCCTTAGCGCCACCGAAATAAGCGAGCTATCTAAAAATAGTTTAACGGTAGCCGAAAATGCCGGTACGCTTATTGATGAAATTGTACCGCAAATTCAGCAAACGGCCGAACTGGTGCAAGAAATTGCCAGTGCCAGCCGCCAGCAGCGCATAGGTATAGAGCAAATAGAAAAGGCGATGACTCACCTAGACAGCACTACCCAAAGTAATGCTGCCAGTGCCGAAGAACTGGCCAGCAGTGCCAGCTCGCTTATCGAGCAAATTAACGTTTTGCAGCACGAAATCGACTTTTTTAAAACCAGCAAAGATAGCAAAACCAAAAACCATGCTTTACCGGCTCCTACTCATAGCGCTCCCTCGGCATCAAGCAGCCACACCAAAGCTGCAGTAACTCCTCCTGTTAAAACTGCACCGCCTAAGGCTGCCCCTAAAACCATTAATACCGTTAAACCGGCTACCGCTCCAAAAGTTGCTGTTAAAGCTGCCAAGCTCGAAGTTAAAAAAGAGCCGCCGCCCGCCCCTAAGGTTACCCCGATAGAGAAGCCGCTGCCGGCAGCAACCAGTATTATTGACGATGACGAATTTATCAGCTTTTAGGCCGTAATCGGCCAAAAAAGCTATTTACAGCCTAAAGGAGTAAGTAAATGCACCAAAACCTCGACCAATTAACCAGTTTTAACCAGTTAAAACAGAGCACTAAAATTCACCTTAAAGATGTTATTACCCCCAGCCGTATTAGCGGCTGGCAGCTGGAGGCCGGCGGCGGCTTAACTTATAACTATGCCTTTAAAGCCATTAACGATAATCACTTAAAGTTACTAAGCAGCTTAGCGGACGAGCAACAGTTAATAGCTAAATACCACGCTTTACTTAAAGGCGAAGTGATGAACACCGGTGAAAAACGGCTAGTGCTTCATCACTTAACCAGAGGTGAACTATTGGGGCCGGTTAGCCACGAAGGGAAAGATTTAGGGGCCTTTTACCGCAGTGAACAAGAAAGGATAGCCGAATTTGCCGGTCAAATCCATAGTGGGCAGCTGGTAGGCAGCACCGGTAAACAATTTGATACCGTAGTGCAAATTGGTATTGGCGGCAGCGATTTAGGGCCGCGTGCTTTATATTTAGCCCTAGAGAGAGCCTCCCCTAAGCTTATGCAAGCTTACTTTATTAGCAATGTAGACCCCGATGATGCCGCTAATATAATGGCTAAACTTAACCTAGAAAGTACTTTATTTATTTTAGTAAGTAAAAGCGGCACTACCCAAGAAACTTTGGCTAACTACCAATTAGTAAACAAATTAGCCAAAGAAAAAGCGCCGACTAACTATAACCCAAGCAAGCACATTATTGCCATTACCAGCCAAAGCAGCCCGATGGCTAATAACCCTAACTACCTTAATAGTTTTTATATTGATGATTTTATTGGTGGCCGCTACAGTAGCACCAGCGCCGTTGGTGGGGCTTTGCTTAGCTTAGCCTTTGGCAGTAAAGTATTTGCCGAATTGCTGGCCGGCGCCCACGAAGCCGATAAACTAGCTTTGCAGGCTAACCCGCTGCAAAACGCTGCTATGCTTGATGCTTTAATAGGCCTTTACGAACGTAATGTGCTTGGTTATGCCGCTACCGCCGTCCTTCCCTACAGTGAGGCTTTAAGCCGTTTTGTAGCCCATCTACAGCAGGTAGATATGGAAAGTAACGGCAAAACCGTCAACCGCTTTAGCCAGCCCATAAGTTATGCTACCGGGCCGGTTATCTTTGGTGAGCCCGGTACCAACGGCCAGCATAGTTTTTATCAGCTTCTACATCAAGGCAGCGATATTATTCCTTTGCAATTTGTCGGCTTTAAACACAGCCAGTTAGGCAGCGATATAACTTACGAAGGCAGCAGCAGCCAAACTAAACTTAAGGCCAACTTAGCTGCCCAAATAATGGCTTTTGCCTTAGGCCACCGGAATACCGATGCTAATAAAAATTTTACGGGTGAACGGCCGGCCAGCTTAATTTATGGCGATAAACTTAATGCTAAAGCTTTAGGGGCTTTACTAGCCCACTTTGAAAATAAAGTGATGTTTCAGGGATTTTTATGGAATTTAAATAGTTTTGACCAAGAAGGTGTACAATTAGGAAAATTACTTACTAATAATTTATTAGCCGGTAAAGCCGATGAAAATTTAACGGCTTTAGCCGGGCTGTTTTTATAATTTTATAATAACTAATACTTTATTATTAAAATTATGAGCGTATTTAAAAAAATAAAATTAGTAATACAGGTGTACTTCTTTTAGTACACTTATATTGATTACTGCACAAAAATTACCTATAATACTTGACAATTTTTTTTGTCTAAATTAAACTTAGTTTTGTAAAAGTTTGTAGAAGGAAGTAAAAAAATAATGACAAAACATACAGGAAAGGTATTAGGCAAAAACCAAATTTGTGTTTTAAAAATTGATGGGATTGACGAGTATATTACTGTCCCTGTGGCGCTTTACCGGCAAATTAAAAAAAATGCTGTAGTAGAGATTGAATACGAAGTTATAGAAGAAACTATTACTAAATTAAAAATTGTTAATATAAATAAATTAGCAGACAATTAAAGTAATACTTGCCGCTATAACTACTACCCGTAAAATATGCTTTTTTACCTAAAAAAAAGCTCCATTAAAATGGAGCTTTTTAACATTACATTACATCTTTTTCTTGTACGGTTTTACGCTTATCGCTTTTAGCATTGTTAATGGCATCATCGCATAATTCGCGCACTTTGTCCGATAAGGCATCAATAACTTTAGCCGAGCATTTCATATCCCCTACAGTTTTGATATAGTTTTTAACCTTACTTGTAATAACTAAAACTTCTTTGTTTTCTTCCGACATAATTGTCTCCTTTTCTTTAGCTAATTACCACTAACATAGCTAAAAATTGCAACCTTGACTAGCCCCTTTTAACAAATTTTTACTAAAATAAAAGCTTTTTTTATTTAATACCTTGCTATTAGCACCATTACCATCATAACTATAGATTAAAGCCTTGAAAGTCGTTATATTAACTACAATGCGTTATAAATTTATTGCTTACCTTTTACTTATCCCCGTAAGCCTTTGGGCCGACATTAACGATAACTTTAATCGGTTAGTTATTAGTGCCGGGCAAACCTTTACTGCCGCTATGCAAAGCATCGGGGTACCGGTGAGCGAAAGCAGACAAATTGTAAGTGCCACCGCCAGCCATTTTAACCTTAACCGCATTAGTCCCGGCCAAGTTATTTATTATAGGTTAAGCACCACAGCCGGCCCGGCCGTTATTGCCGAGCTGCGTATCGATTTAGGCGATAGTGAAGTGCGTTACTTTGAAGATAGTGCAGCTATTGTTACAGGAAAAGAAATTTTTGTAAGTAATTACTTAACCCGCTTATCTGCCGCCGAACTTTACGAGCGTGATAGGCAGCTTTACCTTTTTATAGAAAGGCTTTTTGTTTTTAACATTAACCACAGTACCGAAAGTTTTGCTAATAGTCAGCTAACCATACTTTTTAACCGTTACACCGATGAATTTGGTAACTTTATTAAAAACGGGCCGGTAAATTTTGCCGCTATGACGATTGGCCGTACTACAAGGCAAGCCTATCGTTTTAACAATATTTTTTACGATGAGCGCGGTCGGGCCATTACCACTCAGCTTTTTAGTAACCCTTTAGCCACTATGGTTATTACCAGCGGCTTTGGCTGGCGACTGCACCCAACCAGACGCTTTAGAGATTTTCACGCCGCAGTCGATTACCGCGCCGCCACCGGCACACCGGTTATGGCGATAGCCGCCGGGACTGTAGAACAGATGGGTTACGATTATTGGCTGGGCAACTTTGTAGTTATACGGCATGCCAATGGTTGGCATAGCCTTTATGCTCATTTTTCGGCCTTTGCTAACCGGTTAAGAGTTGGGGCTAATATTCAGGCAGGAGCTATCGTTGGTTATGCCGGAGCTACCGGCGTAGCCACCGGCCCTCATTTACACCTCGAGCTTCATAAGGGGAATGTACCGGTCGACCCGCGCCTTTTTTTAGGCGGTGAACAAGCTCCTAATTTAACTCGCAGCGAAATGTCCGGCTTTAACGAGCTTAGGCGACGAATTGACCGGCAGGTAAATATCCGTATTTAAACCGCCTGCCATAAACTAATTTGCTTGGCAGGCGACCATAAATAATTACCAATTATAACTGTAACTTACCATCGATTAAAATAGCTACTTTAGTGCCATCGGCCATTAAAGCGGTAATTGTTGGCTTTAAACAAACACAATCTTGGTGGATTAAACTATTAGCATCGTCATCGTAGTTACTACCAATAGCAAAGTGGCACGTTTCGTAAGCTTTTTCATCGATAAGCATATTACCAATAACTTTTGCCGCCGGATTTAAACCAATACCTAACTCACCAATGTGGCGGGCATTCTTTTTGTATTCGGCCCCTTGCCCCGCCGGTAACTTACCGCTCTTTTCCCATTCTAAAGCTAAAACTTCGCCATCGGTAATAGTTTTTAACAAAGCTTCAGCCTCGCTACCACCCGTTACGGTGGTTACATAACCTTGCTCTACCTTAACAACTACCGGTTTATCCTTAATGATTAAAGTACCGTTTTGCACAGCCACGCAGCCATCAAAAACAATAGTTCCTTCGCAGCTGGCTACTTCTGGACTAATATAAGTTTCGCCGGCCGGCAAATTTCCGCCGCTGCCCGCTAAAGCAAAGTTACCGTCATCGCTGGTAGCTAAACGCCCCTTTACGCCAATGGTTATATCCATGCCGGCCGGGCTAGTAATGTGTACTTTATCGGCTTTATCTAAGACATCTTTGATAGTCGCCGCTTCGCGCTTAAGCCGTTCGTAATTAATGGCCACCGCCGTACAGAATATCTCTTCGGTTACACCGGGTGCCCAAAAACTGCGCGCTTCTTTAATTTCCATTAAATAACTAAAATGGCTGGTTACCTCTTTACCATTAACCACATAAGGCTTAGCCAAAGCTAAACTATCTTTGCCCATTTTTTCGGTGCTTAAACTAATGATAATATCGGGGTTAGCCCGTATCGCCATTGTAACCGCTTGTTCGGCCATATCTAAGATGGTTTTAACCGGCTGTACAATTAAGCTAACCTTTACACCTAAAGCAATGAGCTCGTCGTATAAACATAAGGCAATGGCGTGTACATCTTTACTATTATTAGTAATAATAAGAGCAGTTTCACCGGCCCTAGCCTTTAATACCTCGCCGGCCGTAACTTTACAGGCCGCTACCAATTTTTCGTTAAATCTTGTAAAATTTGCAAACATAAGAATTTATCTCCTAACTTATTTTAACAGCAGTTATCTTAGTTGTCAAATAGATAGTCAAGAAAAATTTTAATTTACGGCCTTATTACTGCTTATCTGCCTTGTCTTTTTTATCACGTATATCCCACAGAGTAAAGAGTATTAAAGCTAATAGCACCACTTGCGCAATTTGTAAACCTAACATTTTTTATTCCCCTTTAAGAATTTTAGCTGAGTAAAGCCTTTTGTTTAAACATTTTTAAGGCTTCATGCTCTTCTATACTGTAGCTTAGTTTACCTTTTTTAACATTTAGCTGTACCTGCTTACTTTTTAAAGCTAAGCTTAATAACTGGTCTACCAAAGGCTCTTTCACTTCGTCTTCTATCAAGCGAGCTAACGGCCTTGCGCCAAATTCTTCGCTGTAACCTTTTTCGGCTAAATAAGCCACCGCCTTATCGCTGTAACCAAAGGCTACCTCTTGGCCGGCCAGCATAACCGCCAAAGCCTCAAGCTCTTTAACTGCCACCTTAGCCATACTGGCTTTATCTAATGGATTAAAAAAGATAACTTTATCTAAACGGTTTCTAAACTCGGGGCTAAAAGCTTTTTCTACGGCGCTTTCCACCGCCTCACGGCTTTGTTTTTGCCCATCAAAACCGATGGATACCTTACCTAAATTAGCGGCTCCCGCATTACTGGTCATAATAATAATAACATTACGCAAATCGGCTTTACGGCCTTGACTATCGGTGATGGTAGCATAATCCATCGCCGATAAAAGTACATTGTAAATATCACGGTGAGCCTTTTCAATTTCGTCCAGCAACAGCACCGAATGCGGATTTTTACGAATGGCATCGGTTAAAAGACCACCTTCTTCGTAGCCTACATAACCCGGCGGCGAGCCAACTAAACGAGCCACCGTATGTTTCTCTTGGTACTCACTCATATCAAAGCGGTGCAGCGGCACAGCTAAAGCTTCGGCTAGATTTTTGGCCAGTTCGGTTTTACCAACACCGGTTGGCCCCACAAATAAAAAGCTGCCCATTGGTTTAGTTAATTGCCGCAGGCCGGCCCGGCTGCGTTTAACGGCTTTAGCTAGAGTTGCCGTCGCATCGGCTTGACCAAAAACTTTTCCTTTTAACACTTCTTCTAAATTAACCAATTTTTCGTGCTCACTGGTGCTTACACTTTTTTCGGGGGCACGAGCAACTTTGGCCACAATCTTTTCGATAATTGCCTCATCAATTACCCGTTTGTCTTCGGTTAAATTAAGCACCGCCCAAGCCCCAGCTTCGTCAATTATATCGATAGCTTTATCGGGCAATTTGCGCTCGGGTAAAAATCTAATAGCTAAATCTACCGCCGCCTTTAAAGCCTCCGGCGTATAAACAGCTTTATGGTGCTCGGCAAAACGTTTATTTATCCCTTCAATGATGGCATAACTGGTTAAAGCCGAAGGTTCGTCAATTTCTACACTCTGGAAACGCCGTGTTAAAGCCCTTTCGCGCTCAAATATCTTTTTATATTCATCGTAAGTCGTACTGCCTATACAGCACAGCGAACCGTTAGCTAAAGCCGGCTTGAGCAAGTTGCTTACATCCATCGAGCCGCCGCCGGTACTGCCGGCCCCAATAATGGTATGAATTTCGTCTATAAACAAAATGACATTTTTACGCTCTTTTACCTCATTTAATAACTTTTTAAGACGTTCTTCAAAGTCACCCCGGTAACGCGTACCGGCCAGTAAGGAGCCTAAATCTAAGCTCCACACTTCTTTATTAAGTAAATTATCGGCTATATCGCCCTTAGTAATTTTAATGGCTAAAGCTCCGGCTAAGGCTGTTTTACCCACCCCACTATCACCAATAAGCAAAGGGTTATTTTTCTGCCGGCGGCTTAACACCATAGTAAGACGCAGCAGTTCTTCTTCGCGGCCAATCACCGTTTCGATACGGCCTTCGGTAGCCTCTTTATTTAGATTTACCGCAAACCTTTGCAAAAAGCTACGTTTTTTATGGTCTCTATCTTCGTAATGCTCCTCTTCAAAGGGCAGCTCTTTTTGCTCAAAATCTTCAAGGATACTTTGGTTTACCACCTCGATAAGCTTAACTTTTTTTAAGCCGGCCAGCCTTAAATAATAAGAGGCATAACTTTCTTCAAGGTCGAACAGTCCCAGTAAAAAATCGGATACCCCTACTTCTTTACGGCCCATATTTAAGGCCGCCCCTAAAACACGGTTAAATAACTCTTTTAACAGTACCGATTGCCCCAGCATATTACTGGTTTTAGCTATTTTACTATCCAAATAATCGGACAGGTCGTCTACTAATCTTTCAATATTAACGCCGCATCTTTCGATAATAATGCGCGGGCTTTCAAAGGCAAGTGCCGATAAAAGTACATGTTCGGCCGTAAATAGCTCATGTTTTTGGGTTTGGGCCGATAAATAAGCATGGTTTAAAATTTCTTGTAACTCGTTATCAAACTTCATCATTTTATCCACTCTACAAATTACACTCTTTCATAAATGGCTTGCAAAGGGTAGCTTTTCCTTCGGGCAAGTTCGATGGTCATCTGCACCTTAGTTGCCGCTACATCGTAACAATAAACACCAACTGTAGCCGAACCTTCTTTATGCACCATCAACATTAAATTGATAGCTTCATTTTCATTTTTTTGATAAATTTCTATAAGCACTTCAATAACAAATTCTTGAGTAGTATAATCGTCGTTTAATAAAATAACACGGTAGCTTGGCGGCTCGCTAAGCTTATTAATAGTTTTGGTTTGCCCCTGATACTCTGCCACGCTTAAACTACTCCCACTCGGCTAAGGCATGCTGCATAGCCGCAATAGTGGCCTCTATGTTAAGGTCGCCCACTCGGCCGCGCCCATGATAATCGAGCCCTTCTAAAATACATATATCTCTAAACTGACGATTAAGCTCGGCCTTAGTAAAAGCCACATCTATCTTACGCCGCTCGTAAATGGTGTTTAAGATAGAACTATATATTTTGTCGTAGTAAACATCTTCCCAATCGTTACGCATAGAGTAATTATAGCATATTATATAACCGATAGCAAGAGCTTTACTCAGCTTACAGCCATTAAAGAGGTTACCGCAATTAAAAACCCTCTTACGAGGGTCTTTAATTAAATGGCCGTTACAACTAACCTATAAACACTTTGGTTAATAAAACTAAAGCTAATATTCATGGTACCATCGTTAATGCTGCCATCTTGCTGGGCTTGCACAATTAAAAGATACGCCTCTGATAAACTTAAATTACTATCAAAAGCCCTTAAAGCATTAGCGGCAGCAAATAACCATTGCCTAATATCGTTATTATTAGTAAGTTCTGCCGAGTTTATGGTAACCTGCTGTATCCGCCCGCTATGAGCACCGGCCTCTACAAGCACCTCTACCCCGGTAACGGTAAAGTAACGAGTAGTGCGTACCCCCGTAGCATTATCGTTATTAATAACACGTGGAGCGAGCAAACTTGATTGGTTTTGGTGCATAGTTTGCACAAAGCGCGGCACTATTAAATTAAAAAACGAACCCTCTTCGGTTACCGGCACTGGGCTTGTTTGCGCAACATTTGCCGTAAGCTGCTGATTAGTTATGGCAGGCACATCTTCTTCTTGGGCAAAAAGTTTTAACCCCACCCCCAATAGTAATAATATTAAAATAGCTTTGGCCATATCTTTCCTCCAATTTATTTACCTATTACTTAATTATACACCTTTTTACCTTAAGTTGTAAGGGGGTAAATATAAAATAAACTCCCTCTGGGGCAATCTAGTCTGTTAGCGGCCCGGTACAACCCCTAAGCTGCCTAACATCTCTAAATCCTGAATAATTAAAGTAGACGGCCATTGATTTTCGGCCCGGCGCCTAATAGCGGCGGCTTCGGCCTCACCAACTATCTCGATAACCCGTATTTCGGCCTGCTGCCTTTGCACATTGATGGTGCTAGATAATATTTGCGCCTCTTGTTGGGCCGTACGTGCTCTAATTAACGCTACTTCTTGCTCCGATTGAGCATTAATTTGCTCTTGCCTTAAAATATTTTCACGCATACTGGCTACAGCTAAATCGTTAATCCGGGCCTGAAAGTTAATATCGTCATAAATTAAACCATCGGTGGAGGCTAAGGTCATAATGGTAATACCATATTGTTTAGCTTCTTCTTGCGCCAGCTCAAAGGCCATACGTACAAAATCTACCCTGTTTCTTTCGGCTTCAACAATAGGCACCGTTAAAAATTGCTCGCTAAGCCTATTGGTAACAATAGGTAAAATAACATTATTTAAAGCTTGCTCTAATGACATCGCCTCTTCGCGGATACCGCCGCTGCTATCGCTCGACCTAAACCAGCGCAAATAAAGCTCGGCATCTTCGGCCGATTGAATACTGGCATTAATAACCAGCGGAATTCTAAAACCTACACTCTCCATACTAACGGCCCTCACATCGTCCCAAATTAAATTAACGGGACGCTGCGAAACTACCAATACCCGATGGGTTGGCCTAAAGTGGCCGCTGGGCCTGAAAAAGCCGGTTTGTATCCAATGGCCGCGTATAACAATATCGCGCCTGTTATCCAGCGAAAACTCTTGCTGCCCGGCCTCGTGCGAGGCATCTACCATCGATACCAAAAAGGCTATCTCGTTAGTTTCTACCTGCACCACCGTAGGGCGGTTAAAAGGGGTAAAACGCGTTAAATATAAAAAATTGGCCGTACCGCCAACTACTAAAGCTACGACCAAAGCTATGGTAAAAAGCGGCTTAAAATGCGCCCTTTGCCCGCTGCCAATAAAATTACTTACTAGCCCGGCCAGCGAAGCCACCGCAATAAGATAACAAACCGCAATAAAGCCAATAATTAAGCTTTCCATATTTTTTTATTTTCCTCTCTCCCTAATATGTTCTTTGTAAAACCTAAACCATCTTTTATACAAAACATTATACACAAATATAATAACTATAATTGACTGTACCATATTGATAGTATTTACAAAATTTTCTAAAATAATTAAATTTGCTCTACCCTGAAAATTTAACACCGATAAATGGCTAAATAAAATGGGCCGCCACATGCCAATTAAACCAAATAAAAAAGCTATAACTATAACGTTTGCAACTGTTGCCACTATGGCTTGCTCTAGGGTTTGTTTTGATTCTTTATTTAATGAAAATTTTTCCATAAGGTAATCTCTTTTTTACAGGTTTTTGATAATAATTTAAAGGCTATATTACTAAAAGTAGCTGTTACTGTCAACTATGAAAAATGGTGTTGACTAGCCGGCGAACTATGTTTACAATATTACTCAAGGAGCCTACTATGCACTTAAAAAGCTTACACATACAAAACTACCGTGGCATTAAAGAGTTAAAGTTGGAAAATTTGGGGCAGATAAATATTTTTACAGGAAATAATAATAGCGGTAAGAGTACGGTGCTGGAGGCGGGGTATCAGGTTACACAGATTAGTAATCCGGATGCTATGATAAGTATATCTGAACTGAGAATGGACACTATTCGTGATAACAATGATTGGTTAAATTTTTTTTATGAGAATGATCCAGTTAACGAACCAATCTTTGAAGCTGAATTTAATAACAACGAAGAACGAAGATTGACTATAAGTGCTAACCTAAAAGATTTAATAGTTAATAGTCCGATCGATGGGTTTCCTTTATTGAAAAATAAAATATTTACTAAACAGGTTGAAGCCCTTGCTAGAGGCTTAGTTATTACAATAGAAGTTAATAGGAATAAATATGAATATAAACTTAGTTTAGTGAGTGTTAGTGGTTCGCTAAGATTAATTATTGAGAAATCAGAGGGATTAACAGGAGATAATTACAAAGAAAAAATAAAAACTGCCTTTATTAAGAACCCATTCTACATGAATACACTACCCACCTTATTGATTATGCAAGAAGACGAGCGAGAAAATTTAATTAATGAAGATTTACGAAAACTATATCCATTAATTTCTCGTTATATAGTAGACACGCAACGAAATGCCGTAAAACTTAAATTAAATAATAACAAGACTATTCCATTAAGTGCAATGGGTGATGGTATTCGTAACCTCATTAACATCTCCACCCACTTGCGCAATAAAAACCACATCATCTTTATTGATGAAATAGAAAATGGCTTTCATTACAGCTTTTACCCTACCTTATGGCAAAGCCTAATTAGCATAGCTAAGGAGGCCGGTGTGCAGCTCTTTATAGCTACCCATTCTTATGAGTGTTTAAAAGCATTAAGCCAAAACCTTGATGGCGAAGTAGATACAAAACTCTTTAAACTAAGGCACAAAGATGAAACCCATAAAGTGTCTGTACTAGATAATAAGGGGATAAGAACGGTTATTGATGACGAAATTGAAAGAATTGAGGTACTTTAATGGAAAATTTTATTCTTTGTGAAGGAATAAGTGATAAAGAGTTTTTAAAACAGCTTATTAAAAAAATAGGTTACCCAGATAAAGCCATTTTTGTTAAAAATATGAAAGGAAAACCTAAAATAACCCATGCAGAGCAAACTGTTGTTGATAACTACACCGAAGATAATGTTTTAATTATAGTAGACGCTGACAATGATAATGTAATAGCTTTACGAGAAACTATCAAAGCCAAATGGAACATAACCGATGACCGCATTTTTATTATGCCCAATAACCAAAATGAAGGCTGTTTAGAAACCTTAATGTTAAATTTTTACAAAAAAGCCAATTTTTTACAACCACTTATTATTTACCTAAAAGAAAAAAATTGTGATGATAAAGCCATAGTTGCCGCTTGCCGTTTTTGCTACAAAGAGCTGCCCGGTATACAATTTAACAACTTTGGAGACCCACTTTTTGATAGCCTTAAAGCCACCATTCAGCAAAATTTTCCCTTGCTTAATCCCTAGCAATTTGCTAAAATAGCCTATCTTTCTTAGGTAAGGCACAACTATGACAAACAAACTGCGTAACATTGGCATTATGGCCCACATCGATGCCGGCAAAACCACCACCAGCGAGCGTATCCTCTTTTACAGCGGCAAAAGCCACCGCTTGGGCAATGTGGACGATGGCAACACTCAGCTGGATTGGATGGAGCAAGAGCAAGAGCGCGGCATTACCATTCAAAGTGCGGCTACTACTTTAACGTGGCAGGGTTATCAAATTAACTTGGTAGACACGCCCGGCCATGTCGATTTTACTGCCGAAGTAGAGCGCAGTTTGCGTGTGCTTGATGGTGCGGTGGCCGTTTTTTGTGCCGTAGGCGGCGTACAGCCGCAAAGTGAAACGGTGTGGAAGCAGGCCAACAAATACAAGGTGCCGCGCCTAGCCTACATTAACAAAATGGACCGCATTGGCGCTAACTTTA